>DAOUYX010000030.1 GCA_030665925.1 Methanosarcinales archaeon
CTGAAGAGCCGGGTTTCGAAGCATTCTTCGCAATTGCAGGACTGATCACCGTAGCATATCTGGTACTGAGAAGGAAGAAGGAGTAACGAAAGTGACTGACGATTCAGCACAAAAATGCGCTTATGTTAGCCATGAAAAGATTGTCTTTTTGGGGTAGTGGTATGAATAGTATGCGCCTGTACGCATTGCTCATAGCGAGTATTATCTTACTAACAGCAATGTCGACGATAGCAATAGTCACAGCAGATGCCGCTTATCCTACGCTCCAGTACGATGCACAAAGAACCGGGAACGTAAGCGGGGTAGCGCCAGAAACGGCAACTTTATTATGGCAGTCAGGTGAAAAAACAGCGGGTTGCATACAAGCAGGACCGATTGTTTATGATGGTAAAGTGTACCTGACTACCTGGTGGTCTTCCGGAATGGGAGTTGAAGGAAATGCCGTGAATGCACTTTATTGCCTTGATGCGAACACAGGGGAAGAAATATGGAGTAATACTGCAGTCTACGGTGCATCTACGGCCGCACTCGCAGATAACAAGCTCTTTGTAGGCACGCATAGAGGGAATCTGGCATGTGTTAACGTAACGAGTGGAGCGCTATTATGGAGCAAGAAGATAGAAGAGAACCCTTCGTGGTATGGAGTTGGATCTTCTCCGCTCGTGTTTGATGACCGGGTTTATGTGTTGACTTTCTCCGATGGCACGCTTCACGCTTTTTCTTTTGATGGCACAGAACTATGGAATTTCTCCACAGGAGGAGAGATATTTTGTTATGCATCGCCTTCTGCTTATGGTGACAAAATATTCTTTGCCGGGAAGGATTCGGATTCAGAACAGCATGCGTTATATTGCCTTGACTTAAACACGCATGAGGTGATTTGGAACTTCACGACGGAAACGGAGATAAGAGGCTCGCCCACTATTTGGGACGGAGAGGAAATGGTTTTTTTTACTACTAAATATGTCTATGGGAAAGCACGCAAGTTGTATGCCGTTAATATAACAACAGGGGCGGAGGTCTGGAATGTAACGCACTATTCAAGCTGGGCTTCTCCTGCTTTGAGCAATGGGAAAATCTATATTGGTGGTTCCGCGGTTGACACCACTTTTTACTGTTACAATGCAGAGGACGGCACTTTGATATGGAAGAATGAAGAGATGGGTGGAGCGATAGGAGGGGCAATGGATTCGTCACCGGTTGTTGCTGACGGGAAAGTGTATTTTGGAACAAGTGAGGTTGATGGGACGGTATATGGGCTTGACGCAAACAATGGTTCAATACTATGGAGCTATACGCTACACATTCCCGAGAATTTTGGCGGTGGATTCAATGTGGCATCGCCTCCGGCGGTTGCAGACCGCACCTTGTTTATAGGAGTGGACAACGTAGGTGTTCTTGCATTTAGAGACTTTAAATTTTTGGACTTTGACACGGACACTCCGGAAAAGCCTTATCCAAGCATCTCCGGCATACATTACGGGAATATAACACCGGCGCATGACGTTTATGTAACCTCGTTATTTACACGGGCATGTGAAGGGACTGGCGGACATACGGAATACGTAAAAATATGGAATGATACGTGGAACGGCGTAGAGGGGAGATGGCGAGGATATACAGGAAATTGGCACACTATTCCTTTTGACGACGCTTTTATGCTTACTGAAGGTGAAACGTACTATTATCATATAGACACAGGCTCTTACCCTCAGATACACCATGATAAAAGCGTGCTTGATGTGAGCGATGGAACAATGACCTGCACAAACTTCACAGATGCAAATGGGAGAATTTATAATGATTGGATACCTGCAATCAGGTTGGAGTGAACTCCTTTATTTGCACCGCTTTCTTTCTAAGCAGAGAACCAGCGGTGAAGATAGGTAGGATGAATAAAATGGACAAGAACAGAACTAAAAAAGTCAAATACATTATCCTCCTTTTTTCTGTATTTCTCTTCTCTTTATCTCTTATATCCGTCTCACTCGCCAGTGCAAGTAGCGAGATCCAGAAATGGAACAGCGTGACAGGAGACGCATCCGATAGTTTTCCAGTAGATGTTCATATAGGCGGGAGTGCGGAGGTTGAATTCACTGTTTCTTCTGATTTGTCTTACGAATGGACATGGTCAGTGAATAAAGAGGAGATAGAAGAATACGAAGGCGAAAGCTCAAATTTGGTTTATGTGTTTGAAGAATACGGCATTTATAATGTCAGTGTTGTAGGGCAGGGAGAAAATGAAACAATTGAATGCGCATGTTGGAACGTTACGGTTTGGCTGGTAATAGAAGAAGAAAACGATGTCCGTGAATTAGAGGGGCTTGAGGCGTACACATTGTGGATTTCTAAAAAACCAGAGAGGATTATTTCTATGGCGCCGAGCTGTACTGAAGTATTATTTGCCGCAGGAGCAGGAGACAGCGTTGTCGGCGTTACGGAATACTGTGATTTTCCTCCTGAAGTGGAGGGAATAGAAAAGATAGGTGGGTATTCAACGCCAAGCTTAGAGAAGATAGTAGCTTTAGAGCCCGACTTAATTGTTGGCGCTTACGGAAACCCTGCCGACGTAATATATTGGCTAATAGACGAGGAGGCGCACCCGGGCATTCAATATCCGGTTTATTCAATGAATCCGAAAAATATCGAAGAGATATTAGCACATATTAAAGTCACTGGAGCGATAACGAAATACGAGGGCGAAGCATCTTCGCTTGTGGACAATCTAAGAGAGAGATTGGATGAGGTAGAGGAACAAACGGACTCGTTAGAGGAAGAGCAAAGGCCACGGGTTTTTTATAACATCGGAACCTTCTTTACCGCAGGCGATGATACCTTCATAAACGAAATAATTGAGACTGCTGGTGGCACAAACATCGCTGCTGATAAGTCCGGATATTTCATAATGAACCTTGAGGTGCTCATTGATAAAAATCCTCAAGTTATCATCTGCGACAGCGGAATGGGAAGTATCAGCACCGCGTACGAGGAGATCATGTATGATGAACGACTGGAAGTGGTGGATGCGGTGAAAAACAATCGGGTTTACGTAATTGAAGGAGACATAATGGACCGACCCGGACCAAGGGTGGTAGACGCGTTGGAAATAGTCCATGATGATTTCGGCGATTTTTTCGCTGCTATGAAGGAGGAAGATGACGAGGATGAAGATCCTCCGAGCATAACGGCTTGGAATCCCGTTGAAGCGATGGCAAACAACACCGAAGGCGAATCAAGAACTTTTTCCGTCTCCGTTGACCAAACGGTGGATATAAGCTGGCAAATAAACGGGACGGAAATTCAAACAGATGAAAGTGTAGTAGAAGCAGCTTATACAAATGCGAGTGCAGCTGTTGGAACCTGGCAGGTCTCAGCAATCGCAACTAACAGAGCAACGGGCTTATCAGAGATGCACACATGGATATGGAACGTAACACCTGTACTTACCGCCACACCTACACCAGTGGTGAATATAACTGCAACACCTTCACCTACGCCATCCCCAAGTTCAACGTCAAAATCTGCGCCTAGTGTTGCACCAGCACCAACGTCAACACCAGCACAAGCATCAACACCTAAAACAGAAGAAAATCAAAAGTCGGGAGCCGATGGGGAGCCAGTCCAGGGATTTGAAGCGGTAATAGCAATTATTGCATTGCTTGCGGTAGTATATCTTTTAAGAAGAACGAACCGCTTTTAAAAGACCGCAAACTCCTTTTTAAAAAGATGAAAAAAGTAAAAGCAACGCGACTGAGGAAATTTATCCACTGGAAGATGATTATGATTTACTTAGTTGCGATTCTCTGCTTGTCCATCGTGCTGACAACGGCAATCGGTCCGGTTTATGTGCCACCGCTGGAAATTGTCGCTTTGTTAGGAAGCAAACTTCGGCTCTGTGAGCCGTCCTCTATTCCGCATGAGGTGATAATTTTCCAGATACGACTGCCACGGATATTCCTTGGAATATTGGTAGGGCTTTCGTTGGCAACCGCAGGTACTGCGCTGCAAGGCTTATTCAAAAATCCCATGGCAGACCCGTACATAATAGGGATAGCATCAGGAGCTGCAGTTGGAGCCGCGCTATCGATAATGGTGCTTCCCCAGATCTTCTCCATCTACACGACACCAATTATGGCTTTTTTAGGTGCTCTGTTCACCATTTTCCTGGTCTATAACATCGCGACCGTGGGCGGGAAAATACCGGTAGATACTTTGTTACTCACGGGAATAGCAGTTTCGTTATTCCTGGGCGCTGTTTTAGCGTTCATGATGTCAATAGCAGGTGAGGCGTTGCATAACATTTTCTTCTGGATTATGGGCGGATTCTGGTTAGCTAATTGGACACAAGTGAAAATAATCGTTTTGCCGGTACTCGTTTGCTTCGGCTTGATTTACCTCTTCGCAAAGGACCTCAATGCGATGCTGCTTGGCGAGGAATCCGCACAGACGCTGGGTATAAATGTGGAAACTTCAAAGCGAATTCTTTTGGTTCTGTCAGCATTAATCACCGCCGCCGCAGTGTCCTTTACCGGGACCATTGGGTTCGTGGGTTTGATCATCCCACATATAACGAGAATCCTCGTCGGACCTGATCATCGAATTCTTTTTCCAGCTTCCGCATTGGTGGGCGGGATCTTTTTGGTGTGGACGGACGCATTAGCTCGTTTATTAGGTGAAATGCCGGTGGGGATAATAACCGCGTTCTTCGGTGCTCCGTTCTTCATTTATCTGCTTAAGAAACGGAAGAGCGGGTATTATGCAGCGTGACGAGAAAGACACGTAATGAGAAGGAACGGGTTATGTTATAGAGCGATAAACGTGGAAGAGTTTACTTGACAGCAACACCCACTGCACGCCGGATCAACCGTCCTATCTCGTCCATCTCCTTCTCCATCGGTCCTTTCTTGTCCGGTATTTCAAGGATAACGGGTACGACACCCTTTTTCTTCGCGTTTATCTCCCGTATCTTATCTCTGGTTCGTGTGTCGGCTGCGAATCGTTCGTTTATAAGGATGATAGCAACTTCCTCTCTTGCCACTTTGTCTAACACGCGGGCGATATCCCCTTCTTCCTCTGAGCCGTATTCATACACCTCTTTTACACCCGCAAGCCTGAAACCCGCAGCAGTATCAGGGTCTCCAATTACCGCAACTGCAATCATTTTCCCGTAAACAGTGTTTTCACTATCTCCTCTCGTAAACTGGTGGATAATCGTGCCATTCGCTCCTCAAACGTATTATTTACCTCTATTTCACCGTCTTTCCGTCGCACAATGACCCCTCCCACCGACTTTATCCTTTCGTCGGATAGAGATAACCGCACATTCACACCGCTATCGCGGCTTATTTCATCGGTTAAGTTCTTTAGCATTGCTTGGTCTATGTAGGATGCAGCCGCATCTTCCTCGCTGAGTAGTACTTCCAGTTCCGCACCTGCGCTACTCCCCGCGGTTATGCTCATTGTACTATCCTTTATCAAGCCCGCCAAGATGTTCGGATACGAGTTGCCTTCGAAGCCTTCACTTTTAACGTCCTTTAAATGCTTCAGTGCGGCCTCTAACGCTTTTTCTATAATCTCCTCCTCTGCCATCCACCTGAGCTTTCTCGCATTTTGCCGCGCCGCCCTCACAATTCGTTCCTTCTCCTCAACGCCTTTTCGCTCTTCAGCATCAACAAACCGCTTCTTTTCTTCTTCGATCTCTTTTTTCGTGTCCTCGAGCTTCTTCTCAGCATTCGCCTTCGCTTCGTTGATTATCTTCTCGCTTTCTCCGTTTGCTTCGCCTTTTATCTTCTCCGCCATCTCTTTCGCGCCCATGCGTCAACAATCACCTCACGCCCAAAATTTTCTCTAACACGACGTTTACTGCAGTGTCAAGATCCGATTCCGTAGCTGCTTTCAGCTCCTTTACTTCCGCCTCAGCAGTTTTCAATATCGCTGCCTCTTCCTCCTTGCCTTCCTGTATGTACTTAGCTGAAATTTCAGAGGCAATGCTCTTTTCATCTTCACGCGCCATCTCTTTTAGCCTCTTTACTTCTTCCTCCGCGTCTTTTAGCATGCTCGCAACGCTTGCTTTTGCCTCTTCGAGTAGCTTCCTGCCTTCCTCTTCCGCATTTCTTATTATCTTAAGTGCTTCTACTGCCATTGTATTCTTCTATAATCGGTTGTCTTTATTATAGATAGCTTTTTAAAATCTTTCAGCGTTAATGTCAAGATAGCGTGGAAACTACACAGCCACGCCTTTGCGCCTCAGAATATTTTATAATCCTTAAAAGAGAAGGGAGGAGTACCGAATGAAAGTGGTGGCCATAGTCGGAAAGAAGAAGTCGGGAAAAACGGCACTTATCGAGCATTTGATTGCGTATCTGAAGGAATACGGTAACGTTGGATGCATAAAACACGCGCATGAGTTGGATTTGGATATGCCCGTTGCAAGAGATACAGACCGGTTCTTTACCGCTGGAGCCGAAGTTGTTATCGGTGCTTCGACGGAAAAGACGATGAAAATTTGCAGCCGTAAAAATTTACGGGAGTTGATAGCGGAAATGCCGACTTCCGGTATTGATTTCGTGCTTGTTGAAGGCTTTAAGAGTAGTAACTTACCGAAGATAACACTGAGCGACTTTTCAGATTCGGATGAAGAAGTCAGTAACATAATAAAGAAAATAGATTTTAGAGAATATTCCAAGATGAGGGAAGAAATGATAAAAGAGATAGTTCAAATTATTCTTTCTCTCGAAGATTACAAAACAAACTTTCTTAGAAAGAAAGCGTGACTAAAGAAACAAGGTTTTTCTTTTAGCACAGGTTTTCTTTTTTGTAAAAAGAAAAAGTGTAATGAACACGAAAATAAGCTTCTCCTCGGTAGACGCAAGTAGCAACCCTCTGGACTGGATATATCGGTTGGAAGACGCCGGCTTTCAGGGCTGGGAGATAGTAGATGAAGGACAGCAGAAAGTGGAAGGTAAATTGAAAGAGCGAGTGCGGGAACTGCACGAAACGACGAATCTTGTTCTTTCCTTGCACACGCCGCTCTCGGATATTAACATAGCAAGTGTAAACGAGCGGATGTGGGCGGAGAGTATACGGCAGATAAAAGAGAGTATCGAGAGCACCTACGAATTCATTGAGGATATATGTGTCGTGCATCCAGGCGTTTTCTCGCCGTTGTCCGTGCAGATGCCAGATACGGCGGTTCAGAAGGCGGTAGCTGGTCTAACCGCGCTATGTGAATTTGCTGCGGATCGGGGATTGCGAATAGCGGTGGAGAATTTGACATCTGCGAATATGCTGATGGGCAGGTATCCCGATGAACTCATTCAACTCGTGCGCGGTGTGAACATGGACAATCTGGGGGTATGCCTCGATGTCGGGCATGCGAATACGACGAAGAAATTGGACGAGTTCTTGAGCATTACGGCTAAGGCCGAGGATGTGAAGATAATACACATGCATGCGAGCGATAACTTCGGAGCAGATGACCTTCATTTACCACTGGGCGAAGGTAACCTGGATTGGAAGAGGGTGGTACACGGAATTAATAATAATGGCTATGAAGGGATCGTGGTGCTGGAGCTGTATTCATTGGAGGGGGGATTAGAAAGTTTAGAGTTTATCAATACCGTATCGGGGAAATAGTTGTGCTTCTCAAATCAAAAGTATCAAAAAGCAAAAGTATTATAATTCCAAGCCTCATTCTTGGTATGGAAGCTAACGTTAGTAACCTTAACAAAAATGAAGATTCCTATTGAGAAGCCTGTCCTGGTAACTTCGGCGTTGCCTTACGTTAATGGCTACTGCCATATCGGGCACCTCAGGACGTACGTACCCGCGGACATCTACGTGCGAATGCTCCGAAAGCTGGGGTATGATGTCACGTTCGTAAGCGGTTCCGATACCCATGGAACGCCGATCGTGCTGAGTGCAGAAGCGCAGGGCGTCACGCCTGACGAGGTTATTACGAAATATCATGCGCATTTCAATCAAGTTTTCAAAGAGCTCCATGTGGACTTCGACTATTATGGGCGGACAGATTCGGAAACCAACCACAGAAGGACGAATGACATCGTAACGAAGTTGATAGAGAATGGATATGTTTATAAGCAGAGCATGAAGCAGGCGTTTTGCACGACCTGTGGGCGATTTTTACCCGATCGCTACGTGGAGGGGACGTGCCCGTACTGCGGTGAAATTGCACGCGGCGACGAGTGTGACCAGGGCTGTGGCAAGCATCTTGAGCCGGGGGAGATATTAGAGCCGCGCTGCAAGATCTGCGGCAATAAGGCGGATTTTAAGGATCAGGAGCATTTCTTCTTCAAGCTCTCGTCCTTTACCGATTTCCTACTCGACTATTTGGATACCTTGGGTGGCACGCTGAACGCGAGGAACTATGCGAAGGAATGGGTGAAAAAGGACCTCCTGGATTGGTGCATAACGAGGAATCTGGAATGGGGAGTGAAATTCCCGGGTCGTGACGATCTGGTGGTTTACGTCTGGGTTGACGCGCCGATTGGCTACATTGCATTTACAGAAGAGCTACTCAAAGCAAGGGGCGAAGACGAGCGGGCATGGAGAAGGTACTGGAAAGAGGATAAAGCCACCATTGTGCATTTCATCGGCACGGACATTATCTATCATCACTGCATATTCTGGCCTGCAATGCTTAAGGGAGCGGGGTATTCGCTGCCTACCGCTGTTGTCGCGTCGGGCATGGTAAAAATAGACGGGAAGACGTTCTCGAAGACACGTGGGAACGTGGTATGGGTAACGGAGTTTTTAGAACGATTCCATCCTGATACGTTACGATATTATTTAGTGGCGCAGTCGAGCCACACGAAGGAGTTGGATTTCTCATGGCAGTCATTCGCCATGCGTGTGAACAAGGAGCTGGTGGCGATTCTGGGAAACCTCGGCTATCGCGTCCTTTCATTTGCATACAAGAATTTCGGTGTGGTTCCAGACGGCGAGATAGAAGACGAAGTCTTTGCGAAGATTGAGAAGACGAAGGAGGAAGTGATAAGTGCGGTGGAGGAATACGAATTCAAGAAGCTCGTTGACACCGTGATGAAGCTTGCGGACTTTGGAAACAGCTTCTTCCAACGAGAAGAGCCGTGGCATTTAATAAAACATGGTGATCAAGGTCGAGAACGGTGCGGTGAAATAATAAAGAATGTGCTGCAACTGATAAAAGCGATTTGCATCTTACTGGAGCCGGTAATGCCAGCTAAGATGGAAGAGGTGTGGCAGCAGCTCAGTATGGAAGGTGACGTGCATTCGGTGAAGCTTGATGAGTTATTCGTGTCAATAGAGAGCGGAAAAGCGTTAAAAGAACCGACCAGATTGTTCGAGAAGGTGGAATTGTGACCGTGTGAGGCTATCGGTCTTGGGATTCGATACGTCTACGTTTAAGATTGTAACGGTCGTTCTCTTTTCTATGAGATTATATCAGTAGTGTTGGGTTCAATCAGATTATTATCTATCCTTTTATTATTCTCCTTTCCTTATCAATATCATAAGTAGAGGTGGTACTATCATGAAAATATCCATGGCTATCGAATTACAAGACATTCCCGGCCAGTTGGTGCTCGCATTGAAGCCAATATCAGATTTTGGCGGGAATATTCTCAGCGTTTTGCATCAGAGGGATAAAAAGACACCCGCAGGGAGAATACCAGTCCAACTGGTAGTGGATATAGAGGAAGGGAGATTGGAGAGATTAGTAGAACGGTTAGAGGCACGAGGCGTGAACGTGGTAAGAACGGGAAAGGAGCGCCTGAAGGAATCAATGGTCGTTTTGCTCATCGGGCATATTATACATTCTGATATACGGGAAACGATAGATAGCATAGACAGCACGGGATTTGCGGAAGTCGTGGGACTCTCTCTTTCCATGCCCAGCGTAAATAAGGAATCCTCTGCTTCGGTTACGCTCAGTGCGGTAGGCAAAAAAGAACTGAAAGAAGCATTGAATATCTTAGAGCGTACGGCGAATGGAAAGGGCATCATGGTTATCTCGCCCATTTAATGTACGAATGACTGCGAAGAGGTGATATGAGAATGGAGACAAACACAAAAACGGTAAGAATTTCGATTGTCGGGTTTGGATACGTAGGAGCCGGCGTAGCGGAGGTGCTAAGGCGGAAACGAACGGAGATAGCGAGAAAATACGGCTTGAATATCAAAATCGTTGGTGTAGCGGACTTAAACGGTATTTTTATTGATGATAATGGACTGGACGAAGCGGAAATGCTGAAGCTCAGAACAGGAGATAAGAGCTGGGAAAAGCCGGGAGATATGACGACTCTGGATGTGATAAAAGACGTTGAGCACGAGGTTATGGTGGAGACAACGCCGACGAATGTCGTCACTGGCGAGCCGGGATTGACGCATATAATCACCGCATTGGAGTCAGACAGGCATGTGGTAACCTCAAATAAAGGCCCTCTCGCATTGGAGTATACACGGTTGATGGAACTCGCAACGAAGCGGGGGAAAGAACTGAAATTCGAAGCATCGGTAGGTGGCGCTATGCCGATAATATCCCTGGTGCGGGAGAATCTCGCGGGCAATGGGATTCTATCAATACAGGGTATTTTGAATGGCACGTGCAACTATATCCTCACAAGAATGGCAGAAGAAGGGCTGCCCTACGAGCATGTGTTAAAGGAGGCGCAGGAGCTCGGACTCGCAGAGGCGGAACCTTCTAAAGACGTTGATGGTATAGATACCGCGGTGAAACTCGTGATCTTAGCAAATTCCGTTTTTGGGCTGAATGCAACGTATAAGGATGTAGAGGTGGCGGGCATCGCAGAGATAACGCCCGATGCATTGAAGTTGGCTGATGATGCAGGCTACGTGATAAAATTGATAGGGGAGGTGGATGGGGCGGGCTGCTTGAAAGTAAAGCCCCGGCTGGTGCCAAGAGACGATCCGCTAAACGTCGGTGGCACGCTGAACGTTGCAACGATAAAAACAGATTTGGCGGGCGATATCACGGTCATCGGGAAAGGTGCAGGACCTATCGAAGCAGCAAGTGCCATCCTAGCGGATATAATAAGTATTTATAATACCTAAAGAGAGCCTTTATAGCCATAAAAGAAGTTCTACTACCAGCAGTGGATGGAAAAAGCATAAAATTAATAAAGCAGGTGCAGCAGAGCGATGACAAAAGATAAGAGAAAAATTGTGATAACACTTACGCCTTCGGAATCGAAACGGCTCATTGCGAAGGGCGTAAAGAATTTGGAAGCGGTGCAGCGAGCTTTGAAGCACGGGACTGTCATAATAACGCTGGGAACGACAAACGCTTACGTAATCGAAGAGATTCTGAATGATGCGTCTGGATCTGGGTCTGGAGAAAAAATAGATAAGCAACGGTACGCTGCAGGGGTCATAACTGACCGTGGTACGTGCATAGTTCCAAAAGAAGAGCGGGTGAAAGAGGTGATACTGAAGAACGGTAAAATCAGCGACGAGAGCACAGAAGAAGCAATAAAGAATTTATCAGCGGAGGACGTGTTTATAAAGGGCGCAAATGCGCTGGATGCAAATGGAACCGCCGGCATACTCATGGCAAATCTCTATGGCGGTACGGTTGGTTCTGCACTCGGTACCGTTATGGCACGAGGCGTGCATTTTATAATTCCGGTAGGCATTGAGAAGACTATCCCCTATTCCATTACCGAAGCTGCAACGCGAGTGGGGATCGAAAAATGCTACAAAACGCTCGGTTGGCCTGTGGGACTGATGCCCGTGCATGGCAAGGTAATCACAGAAATTGAAGCGTTGAAGATTCTGGGTGCGGATGATGCATTTCCCGTAGGAGCGGGAGGCGTAGACGGAGGAGAGGGCTCAGTCGTTATCTGCGTTGAAGGAAGCATTGAGAAGCTGGACGAGTTAATGACGCTTGTAACACAAATAAAGGGAGAAGCACCGGTAAAAGTGGTAAGCACGGACTGTAAGAGTTAGCATCAGAAACTTTTTAATATCCAATTCTAAATGATAAATCATGGAGAAAAGAAAGCGCCCTTCTATATTTGATCTGGTCGAGTGGTATATGGAGCGGGCTTTAGAGGAGATGGGGAAAATGCCAGCGCCAACCGAGGAGGAACTTTC
>DAOUYX010000106.1 GCA_030665925.1 Methanosarcinales archaeon
ATAAAAAATACGATAAAAATGGAAGATAGAGCGCAGATAAAGAGGAGTCGCTCTATTATCTTCTCCACCGTTCCCACTTCCATTCTCCCAATTTTTAAGGTGCGAACATGCTCTAAAACGCTCCTACCGCTGGTTATCCCCTCCGTTTCTCTAACACCAGCTCCTGCCCTCCTCCTGAATACATCCGGTATATCTTGATTGTTCCCTTTTCCGCTTCGTCAAGTTCGATCAGGTTGAACGATTGTGGAATATTCCATTTCACGCGGTTCGTGCATGCAGTTCCTGCATTTGCTATTACCATCCCGTTCAAATTCCAGATCCACGGCACGTGTTTATGCCCGCAGAGCACGAGGTCAACCCCACATCGAACAAGCAGTTCGAGAACATCACCCGCATCTATAGGTATTTGTCTTTCTCGCCCTGTTTTAGGAACGGGAATTAAATGGTGGTGGAGTGCCACCACCTTAAACCCGTCAGTGTCAAGACACTTCTCTATCCACTCATATTTCTCTCTGCCCACGTGTCCATCATCCAAGTCCGGTTGTGTAGAATCCACGCCAACAATTGTTATTCCCTCGTATCGCTCCACTTTCGACCTAGGACCGAAAATCTCCTCAAAGCCAAGGTCGCCCACATTCCTCGCATCATGGTTCCCAGGTATCACTACCTTTATCTTGCATTTTATCCTTTCAATATAGCTTTCAGCGCGCTTAAATTCGAAGGGATAACCGTTTTCTGTCAAATCACCAGTAACAACCACGATCTCCGGCTCTATCTCGTTTATCTCTTCTATCACTTTCTCAGCCAAATCCGGCAGGAAATGCGGTTCCACCACGTGTATGTCCGATATATGCGCTATTTTCATTTTTCCGCGTCACTTTCGTTTCCTGAGCCCCACATACGCTATCGCTAACAAGCCTGCGATTGCAAATACTGCCTCGAAGCCCGGCTCTTCCGGCGTGGGTGTTGCTGTTGCTACGGGCGCTGCAGTTGGCGCTGGTGTTGGTGTGGTTGCCCCGCTGGCGGTTACTTTTATGTACCCCATGTCTTCGACCACTTGCTGCCCTTCACTGCTCAGCACGAAATCAATGAACGCACGTTCGAGTTCGCTTGGCTCTCCTTTCGTGATGATATACAAACTCCTCGAAATCGGGTAATTACCCGAACGCACGTTCGCAACCGTTGCCGTTACGCCATCTATCTCAACCGCTTTGACAGAAGAGTCAACGTAGCCGAGAGAGAGGTACCCGATGCTCTTTGCATCGCTGCTGACCGTGGCTCGAACCTCGCCGTTTGACGACTTCACCGAGGCTGCTCCAGCTATTTCTCGCTCAAAAGGGCTCATCACGTACTTTTCGAATACTTCTCGCGTGCCCGAGCCTTCTTCACGTGTGATCACGCGAATATCCGCATCGTCACCACCCACGTCCTTCCAGTTGGTTATCTCGCCGCTGAAGATCTTCGATGCCTGCTCCATCGTCAAATCGCTTACCGAATTGCCTGGATGCAGAATGATAGCCACGCTATCCCTTCCGATTGCCACCGGCTTCAGGTCCGGATACTGCTCCATCTCTGCCGCTTTTACGTCTCGCGATGCCGCACCGATGTCTATCTCGCCAGCGCCGACCGATTTTACGCCGTGACCGGATCCGCCACCTGAGACAGAGATTCTCAACGCAGAGTTCTCTCCCATAAGCAGCCGCGCGCATTCTTGGTTTATCGGCAGCACCGTTGTAGAACCTGCGATTGTCAGTTCACCTGAAAACTCTGCTGCTTGCGCGGGCGTTAAAACTACCGCCGTTCCTATCGTCGCTATCGCCACTATCACTATTGCCGCTATCCCTATCGCCTTATTTTTTTCCATTTTTATTTTATTTTTACCTCCGATATATAGGAAATGGAAAGAGTATTTAAACCTTTCGGAATTTCTATAAATATGAAATAACATATATAAAATAGTGGAAAATATATATGGGATGTGTTGCTAACTTTTTTCAGCCTCTCACTGTTCATAAGGACGTGAGTCCTTCATTTACCTCTTTCCACTTCTTGCGTCCCTTCCAGCGAATCCACCCCTCGCCTATTATACCACACACTAAAGGCAGAGGGGTCGCCACGAACGCCATGCAGCCACCCATTGCGATAACCTTATTGTGACGGCGCATCTGGTCCACCTTTCCTAAAGGGTCGTCGGAGGAAGATATATGCTCCTCCCTCCCGAGGGATACGATTAGTCTCTTACCGACTCCATGAGCGATCTCCATGTTCCAGAAAATCCAGTGCCTCAACGGAGCGGGCCCGCCGCCAGGGTTCGTCTCCTTTCGCTTGATTGCCTGATATAAGTCTTCAGCCGATTTCCCCGGGAATTCTGTATAGGCATCCCCCAGCATCCTTGGCGAGTGCGCATCGCTCCCTCCCGTATGTGCAAAAGACAAACCTGCCTCCTTCTGAGCTAACCTGTTCACGTACGCGTCCCTGTGGGCGGCATTCAATACCTCCACGCCGTCCAGACAAAGCTCGTTAATCTTTGCTCCAAGACAGGGACACCGGTAGCTAAAAGGATGTGGCGCCACAGACAGACCGCCCTGGTTATGGACGAAGTCTATGGTTTCTGCTGCCGAAAGCCCCTTTGGAATACGTTCCTGTAAAAAAAGTCCCAGGACCTCGCCATCGGCAGTACTGACCTCTTCTCCAACCACCACCTCAATCTCTAATCCATTTTCATGGACGTATCGCTGCGCCCTCCATGCTCCGTCTATTTCGTTGTGGTCGGTGATGCAAAGGACATCTAAACCTTTCTTCACCGCGGCGTCAACCATTGTTTCCGGCGGCGTAACTGACTCAGGATAGGGTATAAAGAAGACCTTGTTGAACCCGGAATAGTAAGTGTGGGTGTGTAAATCAGCCTGACCTGTGGATGGTGAACCCATGCTAAAAGCACCTCTCATAATAAAAGAAGAGTTTCTTTACTCTGAAAGTATCCAGAACATTAGCCACATCCTCGCATTGATCCATTGTATCTTCTAAGATGTCAACTACCTCTTTAAGTACCACTCTTTCAAGGAACTCATCAGGTTCTTTTATGTGTGTGGTCATCAGTATTCGCAGCCATTTCCGGTTTATATTATCCGCCTCGTTTTCTAATTCGTTTATCCTTATGCAACATGCTTCTAAAGTTTTTTCCTCGGCACTCAGATTTCTCAAGCAACTTACTGCCTTTCTTATTTCCTGCGAAGCCTCCAAGATAACTGCGGAAAATTCGCCCACCGGCTCTGGAAGCGTTTTGGGCTGTCTTCGCGTAAATGTCAGTCTATTCACCGCTTTTTCAACGCCATCCACTACGTTGTCCAGATTATGCGCGAAATAACGTATATCCTCCTTCTCTTCACCGTCACGGCTGTGGTCGTAAATCAGTTCCTGTACGATTTGATGGACAACAGAATCAGCTTCGTCTTCCAGCATGTTAAGCTCCTGACTGATTTGCGAAAGTTTTGAGTATTCTTCTTTCAATTCCTCAAGTAGCTCCGCTGCTTCCACTGCCTTTCCCGCAAGGTTCTCAAAAAGACCGAAAAAATTCTTCTCCCTCAGTAACGATATGTTCTTTTCATATATCATCATGCTGTTTCACCTCTCCCCTTCCCGATTGTTCCAACATCTCCAACGCCACGTTTTTTATTCTTTTCATGGTTTTTACCTCCAATATGTAGGTAATCTAATATATATATAAGCTTTTCTATTTTCGGAGAATTGGAAATAATATATATCTAATTTTTAAAATATGTAATAAAGAACAGAATATATAGGGAGGGCAGGGGGAAAGTAGGCGTGAACTCCTCTTTGATAAAAAATTACAAACCAAACTGCACCAGCCAATACGCCGCTCCACCAATTGCCGCCGCCAGAGGAATGGTTATTATCCATGCCGTGATCATTCGCCCCACTTCTGACCACCGTATCCTGCGAAGGCTTTGAAAGAACGTCCCACCCACCACCGCAGAACCTATTACGTGCGTGGTGCTCACTGGCATACCGGCTAAACTCACTGCTACCACTGCGAGACCCGCACCGGTTTCAGCGGCGAACCCGTGCTTTGGCTCCAGCTTTGTCAATCGCCAGCCCATCGTCCTTATCACCCGCGAGCCCATCAAAAGCGTGCCCAGCGCCATCACAGACCCACAGATTATCTTCACCCACCAGGGAATGGGAAATTGCTCTGCGGTATTCGTAGCAATGAAACCGCCGGTTATCAAAGCTGCGGTAATCACGCCCATTGCATTTTGCGTATCATTCATCCCGTGACTGAACGCCATAAAAGAAGATGAAATAATCTGCAGTTTCTTAAATGTCACTTCTGTCCTGGTTGCCGGTGTATTCTTAAAACCGAGATACAGCAACCAACTGATGAGCGAAAAGATTAAAGCCCCAGCTATAAATCCCACAAAGGGACCGAGCGCAATGGCAAGAAATACCTTGTTGGTAAGTACATCCCACTGTATTATGCCCGTGCCTCCGGCAACGAGTCCCGCACCCATAATTGCACCCACCAACGAATGCGTTACACTTATCGGAATGCCAACGGTGGTGCAAATAAAAGTCCAGAGTATCGCACCAATCAAACCGCTGATAAGAACCAGAAGGAAAACGTCCGTAGTCAGATCCGTAGTAGAAACAATTCCTTTGCCAATGGTCTTCGCCACTTCGTTAAAAGCGAATGCGCCAGCAAGATTAAACAAACTCGCCAAGCCTAACGCCTTTAGCGGTGTTAACGCTTTGGTCGCGATCACCGTGGCAATCGCATTCGCACTGTCATTCGCGCCGTTCAAGAAATCGTAGAGCAGCGCAAGGATAATTATGAGAATAACAAGAAGCAATGCAGACGCCATCAGATGCCGCCCTTTAATCTAAAAGTCTCCAAAATATTAGCCACATCTTCACACTGGTCCATGGTATCCTCTAAGATATCCACTATCTCTTTAAGCAGCATCCTTTCAAGCACTTCATTAGGACTTTCCGTTGGCGTGGTCATCAGTATTTTCAGCCATTTACGATTTATCGTGTCTGCTTCGTTCTCTAATTCGTTTATCCTTATGCAGCATTCTTCCAACGTTACTTCTTCGTGTTTTATATCCCGCAGACAGCCTACTGCTTTTCTTATTTCCAACGATGCCTCTAAGATAATCGGAGCAAATTCGCTTACCGATTCGGGAATTGAGGGTCTTTGAGTAAACGCCAATCGCGCTACTGCCTTTTCCACGCCATCTATTACGTTGTCAAGATTATGGGCGAAATAACGTATATCGCCCTTCTCCTCCGTGACCCGTGTGTGGTCATAAAACAGGTTCTGTATGATTTGATGAACAACCGAGTCCCCTTCATCTTCCAGTACTTTAAGCTTCTCTCTGACTTGCGAAAGATTGGAGCTGCGAGAATCGGAACTCAGTGAAAAGGGGGTGGAAGAGCGATACTCAGCACCTAAATCCACCAGCAGTTGCGACGCTTCCACCGCTTTATCTGCAAGATCTTCAAAGAGGTCAAAGAACTTCCTATCATGTGGCAGAAACATGGACATTTTCTGTAAAACCGCACCGAATAAAATTACCTTTAGACCGGGACTAAATCTCGGTAACACTGCTCCCTTTCCCTCCTTCTTGATAGCGGCAAACCGCTTCCGCGCCTTACCTTTTTTCATCCCTTGCACATAGAAAATGAGATGGCTATTTAAACTTTTCTAAATTAACATACATGAGAGGGATACTATATAGCTACGCCCCCTTTCCGACATCTAAGAGAGGTAATCTAACAATTTCCCGAAAGCTCTGCTTCTGTGTGACACGCGATTCTTTTCCCCGGTGCTCATCTCCGCGAAAGTCTTCTCCGCTCCCTCGAATTC
>DAOUYX010000148.1 GCA_030665925.1 Methanosarcinales archaeon
GCCGACAGCGAAGTGCCCCTCGGTGCGAGATGGACTAAATGCAGCTCCAGGTGCGAGAGTTATCAAGCTTTGTGCAGGACGGCACCTTAAACTGGAAATAGAGTTCATAAAGCCTGACGGTATTGTTTTATTAGGAAGAACAGCCTTACTGGGGTTTTTACGCTTATGCAATCTGTGGGACGTGCACGATTCCGTAGATTTGGGAAGGGGGACAGTATCAGAAGTAGCGGGAAGAGTGCTAAAAGTGAAGATTCTGGATATAGATGTCACGGTTATACCTTCATACTGGCCCACAAGAAGGCATCGCAAATATCATGAAATCGGCGAGCACATAAGGCTGTTGATGGATGAGATACATTTTTAGCGTCTATTTTAAGGCTTGTGAAACAAAGTATCTTTTATGACGGATGCGCTATCTCCCACTTCTGAGCCCATTGTATGGCTTCAGGATGATATAATATTGGGTGGAAAGAAAAGGGTAAAGATGGTCTATATCGCGGAATCATTACCACCCGAGGATTTAAAAGATACCATCGAATCGCTGATTGAAACTGGTCTTTCTAAGGTGGAGATGATGAGAGAGATATTGAAGATAATGGAGGGGATTCTAAGAAGAGACGGACGATTTGATGCTCTTGCAAGGGAGGTAGGAAGATACAGACAAATAGTGTTTAAAGAAGATCGTAGCATACCCTTTACCATGATAGAAGCAAGGGCGGTCATGAGCACGATGCGGAAATGGCTGAATGTCATAGAAAGAAGGTTAGAGGCACAGCAGGTTTAGAAAGAGAGAGACAAGAATTTTACAGCCAGATGGCAGATCAGGTGATGACCAATCGGTGCTGTGGAGTGTTTTCTTTTTACGAGAAACGGCCAAGAAGAAGAAAGTGATTCGAGTTGCTTTAAAGGTGCTGTCTCAATCACGAAAGGATGAGTTAAATGAATATATAGAACTAAACTGAATAGTAATTGTTGGCGAACTAAAAACCAATCTAAAAAATGGTTTAATTAGAAGAGTGAATAACTAAGGCGCTACGGACATATGAACTGGACATTAAATGCTTATTTTGGATATATGAACTGGACGTTAAGTGATAAGCTTCAATTTGGTTTGTTGGTAACAACTTTTCTAGCAGTTATTGTCGCGCTCTTCGGAGAAAAGTTCAGGGAATGGATTTGGGGACCAAACATAAATCTAAAGTTTGACAAGAAATCTGATCGTTGTTTTAGAGAAGCTACTGTTCCTAATGATCATTTCCAGAATGAGCCGGGTACCTTTTACCAAAATGTTAAAAGAGCGTACTCTCGTTTGAAAGTTGACAATGAAGGCAGATTAGCAAAAAATGTTAAAGTTAAAATAGAGGTTTTTGATTCCGAAAAAAAGGAAATACCATATTTTGAACCTTCTACTTTAAATTGGATAAGCGGAAAAGAGAGAGAAGATTTAGCAAAAAAAGAAGTTAATTATGTGAATATTTGTTCGCAGGTAATAGATCCCAATCAAAAATTATTAAGAGTAGTTCCCCTTGACGGGAGTCATACAAAGAAAACAATGGATAGGCGTTTGCGAATAGAGTTGTATGATACTTCACAACGCGGGATTATTTGGGATAGAAAATTGGATAATTATATATTTAAAATTATAGCTTACGGGGACAATTTCGACCCCATCACTAAAAGGTTTGAGTTTAAAAAACCGTCAAGTAATACCCTGCCTGGTGATTTAGTTGAAATAGGTTAGTTAGTAATAGATTAAGACTCTTTTAAAATTACTAAAGTTTTCATATAGCTTTGAGAATACAGGAGTAATAACGGGAATGCTCGCTCTAAAGCAATTGCTTATTACCGATGTTCACGATGTTCAGATGCCTATTTGCAGCTTTATAGCACGTTGGAAACTTTGAGTTACGTTTGTCGAGAAACAAATGACGAGGTTCACAGAACGTAAAATTTTAAATATCATTCTTACTTATATGTAAACGTAGCAAAAATGAAAATTGTAAGATTATCGGTGAAGGGGCAGATAGTTATTCCTGCACGGATAAGGAAGGAATTAGGGCTATCCGCTGGTGACAAATTGCTTGTAGAGCAAAAGCACGAGTCAGTGATACTGAAGCCCACAACAAAATTGTCGTCGCTCAGAGGGATAGATAAGTCAAAGGTTGCATCAGAAGAGGTTGATAAGCTCAGAGAAGAGTGGGATGAAGAATTTGAGCAGGGTATAGACGAATGAAATACCTTTTGGATACAAAGGCGTTGATTGCATTCTTCAATAATGAGGACGGTGCGGATAAGGTCGCGGCGATTTTGGAAGAGATAGATGAGGACAAAGCGGAGGGATTTATAAGCGCTATCACGGTGACGGAACTCTACTATCTCTATTCGAGGCGTATCGGAGAACGACTGGCGAGGGAACGGATAGAGCAGATAAAGCTCTCTAATTTGCGGATAGTTACGATAGACGAGAATATAGCGATGAAAGCGGGAGAATACAAAGTTAAAGCAATTCCGATAGCTGATGCGTTGATCGCGGCAAGCGCTCATCTCATTGATGCGCATGTGGTAACCGACGATGAGCATTTTGAAAAAGTGAATGTACGGGTTTTGAGATTTCGAGGGCAGGACTCGAAGAAAGAATAAGAGTTGAACCTTTTAGATACGCAATAACTACGTTATCATAACAAATCAGCCCAAGCAACTGCTTATTCCCGATATTCACATTCTTCAAATGCCTTTTCGCAGCTTCGTAACATTTGAACACCTGCTCCCTCGGTGTGATTGGCATATCTCGCATGTAGAAACAAGGATGAGACACCAGAAGCGAATAGGGTATGTCAGGGTTAATGCTTGCGATAAAAGAAGCAATACATTCCACCTCCTTCTCATCTACGTAGAACGGCACGAGCAACGTAGTAGCAGTGAGCACTGAAGGATTAGATTTCTCAAAGAATTCTGCTGCGATCAGCTCAAAGTTTTCGTACGCCCTCTTGTTTGGAACACCGCTTAGCGCTATACTCAGGTTGGGGTCAAAGGCTTTGAGGTCGAATTTCACGATTCCACCGCTTCTAAACGATAGTGCAGCCGCACGCTTCACCAGCGTACTGTTGCCACAGCCGTTCCATTCCCAGCATATTCTCACGTCTCTATCCGCTAAAATTCTCTCGGACGCACGAATAGCAAAAGGAAGCTGTGGCTCAGGACTGCCACCAAAGAAACAGACGCAGTATGCGTTTTCATACTGGTTCACGCTTGCAACAAAGTCTTTTAGGCTTGTCGAATTGATCATTCCAAACTCCTTATGCGAGGCATTCTGACAGAAGACGCAATCAAAGTTACAGCCGTAGAAGAATACAGCGATGTTCACCTTTCCAAATTGTGAAGAGCCAGGGCAGAACCATGCAGCGCAACAGTTTGTCGGCAGTGGATCGCGGTATGCGTGCAGGAACGCATGGTCGTCTGGTGCTAAAGATCTTAATCTCCCGTTAACGTTCTCTTTCAGTCCGCAGTAGCTTCTCCCACCTTCCTTCATCACGCATTCATTCGAGCACAGGTTACATAGTATCCCGCTACCACTCTTCGGCGGTTCTGCTGGGAGATCGTATCTCGCCCTTATCCGCTTATGCGCAGCCTTCACATAATCCAGCGCCTCCTTTCTGCCACTGCGTATGCAGTCGACACAAACTCGCAACGCTTCTGCTGTGTTTTCCTTACCGCATAGCACGCATTCTTCCATTGATTATTTGTTTACTTGTTTTTGTCAGATCGAATTTTTAGACTCATTTCCTAACAAACTCCTCGAACATATCTATGTAATACAATGAGGATTCTTCAATATCCTCTCTAAAGTAGAAAAGCATAGAAAGCAATATTAGATAATACGTACTCCACACCATGTTTATCAATAGGGGAGCACTAAATTGTTGCACGCTCTTCCATATACCTACAGTAACCGAGAGGAAGATG
>DAOUYX010000009.1 GCA_030665925.1 Methanosarcinales archaeon
TTGTCAGCAGAATATAATTGTAATACCAATCCTCGAAGATGCGTTCCGGGATCTCATCTATTCGCGTGGGCTCCACGCCGTAACCCGAAGGTCCGGTAATGAGATCCACGGGTAACGCTTCTCGTAACGCATCGTTTATCCGCTCTGGATTCTTTGCTAATTCGACGTTGTCAAGCGGATTCTCATAGTACACTTTGCCATCTTCAATCGCACAGATGTCCATGCTCTTCGTTCCCGGATCAACACCTGCCGCTCGCGTCATAATTTTTGAATAGCCCTTTTATCGAGTAAAAGTTTCTTCTATTCGTTCCCGTACTTCCTTATTCATGTAGATGTGGCTGAACACCCCGCCTGAGCTTTTCCGCAGCTCCATAGTTTCTACCAGCTTCTCGTATTTGCCGCCTGCTATGCCGTTTGCAATGAGTGCCGCACCCTCCGCAGCTTCCTTTACCTCACCGCCAGTCCTCGTCAGGGTTCTTATCCCCGCCTGGATTCCGAGCTCCTGGAGATGATCCTGCAGTACTGCGGTTACGTCCTGAACGAAGGGCTCTATCCGCGTGAACCGACCGCTAAGCAATATCTCCGTTGGCTCTCGGACGGACGAAAGCATTGAATACGTGTCCTTGATTATTGATTCCAGCATGGCGGAATAAGCAAGCTTCACAGGCTGCTCGGAGTCCTGCCGTGCACGGCTAACGAATTCATCAATAGAAGTCTTCTGTGGGTCTATCTGTGAAATAGCGGCTGCACCGCCATCGAAGAGCATCATCTTTGAAAAGTCCGTTACAGTGTTCGCCAGGGCGTATGCAAGTTCTCCGTCTACCGCACCCATGCCCATGTACCCAACTCCGCCCATGGTTCCGCCGACGCCGTCAACTATCTTACCATTTTCTATTCCCATCGCAGCCGTGTAGCCGAAGCCGATTTCAAGCACGATGAACGACGTTCCTGAGTACTCGATCCCGTATTTCTCTGCTTGATCCCTGATCCCGGAAACCGCGGTGAAGACCTTGTCCGCCGTGCCCATATCTATTTTGTTTATCTTCCGGTATTCGGGAACAGTCGGTAGATGAATGACTCCCGGCGGAAACCAGACGTTGAGGTTCGACTTCTTCATTAGGAACATCAGCTCTCGTAACCCGACGATGTTCAGCCTTCTGGCAACGTCTGCTTTTGTGATGAACGTTGCGGCATTGATCTCTGTGTCCGCGGCTTCTGAGGCTTTAACCATCGGCAGTCCGTAGCCGCTTGGACCGACGATTACGTCTATCTCCCTGCCTATTTCACGTATCGCATCCAGCACGATTTCAGGGTTCTTCGTTACCTCAACCCGGGGTATTGCAAGGTCCATAATCACCTCATCGGTCTCGTCATCAAAACCAAAAACGTCCATGCTCTTCGTTCCAGGGTCTATTCCAATTGCGGTTACCATTTCCTTATTCTCGCTCCTTGATTGTTGCCCGGAGTGTAAAAGACTTCTCCTCCACCTTCGTTTTCTACAAGATCCTCAAGTTTCTCAACGAGCTTTCGCGCGGTGTTCCCGTCGTCCACGAGCCCGTAGAATGTCGGACCCCAGCAGGTTTGGCACGCGCCATAAGCGCCATTATCTAACAGTATTTTTATTCCCGTCTCCACGATGGGGTCGCAGTAGGTGTTGCCTTCCTGAAACTCGCTCCAGAAACCTCCAAGACGGCTGTTGAATGCCGTTATGTATTTACCGAAAGTCTTTATGTCGTGCTCCATAATAGAGGGCATAACTTGCATGAGCATTATTCTTGAGAGCCGGTCAGACATCTGCTCCGGCATTGGCTTCAGAGTATTGAGTATCTCTTCCTCGTGCTCTTTTATCTTCAGTATCGCCGGTATCGGCTTTTTCGGTATGCAAACGACGAATAGCCAGTCCTCCGGTATCGGACATCTGAATAGGCATGGTGGAACCCGCCTGCCTTTGTCTTTTATATTGTATCCGCCGTCAATGATGAACCCTCCGGCTTGGAACGAGTTAAAACCAAGTGCAACGATGTCTGACCTTCCGAGTGCGATAGCCATCTCCTCCACAGCAACAGAGCGGTTGTAGAGTTGTGATATCGCACTGCCGATAGATAACGCAAGTGCGGTCTGTGATCCCATGCCGAGATGCTTTGGGATGGTTTCCTTGACGTTAATCTCGATTCCACCCTCGACATTAAACCTCTCCATGAATGCACGTACATACCTTTCTGCGTTCTCTCTGTCTTCGCCTCTGACCGCAATCTTATCTGATTTAACGGCTTCTATAACCGTTCGAGGGTAATCAATAGTGAAACCCGCTGTGCCGTAGAGCCGTCCAAGGTCTCCGGTTAAGTCCATGTTACCCGCGTGTAAGTGTGCAGGTGCAACAATGACTTTTCCAATTCCACCACCGGTAGTCATTCTTCCGTATTATCCCCTTATCTTTAACCCTGACTTATACATACATACGATTCTTTTTCTTATCTTACTTAACCCGCTATTTCCCATTCTCTAAGTGTGTGCTCTTTGCACATATATAAACCTTTTGGAATATCTTTCAAATAGTTACCAGAGTTTTACCGCAGAGTACGCGGAGCACGCAGAAGCATCAGAAAAGAAACCCTGAACAATGATAAAAACAGTCTAAAAACTCCGTTGTCTCTGCACTCTCGGCGGTAATAGCTAAATCAAAGGAGTTCAATCAATCTATCTATCTATTCCTTCGCAGACTTGGAGGATTTCATCTTTGCCTGAACTTCCGCTTTTAACTCCTCTTCGGTCTTCCCCTCGGTATCTATGCCCATATACGCAGCTACTTCTTTTATGTCTACCGCTTCAGGCTTCGTCTCCACGCTTGCCGTCGTCTTCGGTATCGCTCCTTTCTCGTCGCCCGTTACGGAATCTTCAAGATTTTTGAGGTTCAGTTCCGATTCGCGTTTCGCCTTTTTGAACTCCCCCATTGCCTGCCCAAAGGACCTTGCAAGCTGCGGCACCTTCGCTGCGCCGAATAACAGGACTACTATCAATATCCCTATTACTACCAATTCGCCTCCGCCGGGCATTCCAAAAAACATTATTCCAAAAAACATCTCTTTCCTCTCCCATCTATAAGATAAGCGCAGGTATATATAAAGATTATCGTTTACGCCCGATATATCGTGTTAGCAACAGTCCGAGTTCAAACAGTGCTATTGCCACCAACGCCATGATCGTCGAAATACCCGTAGGGTCCGCGATGACGAAGAAAGCAATGCCTATTATTAGTCCGTAGATTATCACTCTCTTATCCCTGAGCCACGAATGCGTGACTATTTTCAGCTTCACCGCTAAGATCATTACGAAGGGGATTTGAAAAATCAGCCCAAATCCAACACCGGTGTAAAGGATGATAGAAAAGATCCGTTTTGCAGAAAGTGCAACCTGTGCTATATCTCCGGAATAGTGGATGAGATAACCGAAGATCATAGGAAGGACGAAGTAATAGGCGAAGACCGTACCGACACCATAACAGCAGATCGAAGGTATAACAACCATCAGGAAAAATTTGCGCTCCGATGGATACAACCCGGGTCGTATGAAAGCGAAAGTCTCATATACTATCAATGGTATCGTAACAGAAAGAGCGAATACGAAGCAGAATAAAAGTCTCACACTCATCCATTCCAGCGGATTATAAACAAACATAGCCATTTCTTCAGGGAATAGATTATGGAATAATAAGTAGCGAAGGAAAATGTTTGAAAAAGGGAACATAGCCAGTGCGGCAATACCGAACGGGATTAAGACGACGATAGCCCTCTTTCGTAGTTCAACAAGATGCTCCACTATCGGAATCTCTTCATCCCTCATCGGGCCATCTACGCTCAGGGCCTCATCGTCAGTTCTCTGCATTTTCTCTTTCGCGTTCTCGTTCACTTCAGTTTCAACTTTAGCTTTTATCCCATCTATATTCATAGTAATAAGGAGCAATTGAAGATGGCGGCTATTTTCGAGGAGTTAGGATATATAACGGAGGCGCTAAAGAAAAAACTCATACCCATTATTGTGATTATACTTGCTGGTTTTTTGGTTTCGTTTCAACTTTTAGATCCCGTATTATTCAAGATAAAACAGGACCTTCTCCCCGAAGGGGCAACGCTCATCTATCTCTCACCTGTGGAGGTGATTATGCTCAAAGTAAAGTTAGCTATGGTCATCGGCGTAATACTTGCCCTTCCTCTTGTATGTTATTATGTGTATAAGACATTGAAGGTACGGTTTGGAATAAAGAATCCCCTGAAAAAATCACATCTCGTTCTATTGCTGGGTTCCACTGTTTCTCTATTCGTCCTCGGTGTGTGCTACTCTTACTTCCTCATGTTGCCTTTTGTCCTGAAATATCTCTACGGTATGTCATTAGAAGTGGGAGTTTCCGCCACTTACTCCATATACGAATTTATATCGTTCGTCATAATACTAACGCTCATACTGGGGGTAGCGTTTGAAGTTCCTATCTTTATCGTTCTTGCCGTTCAATCGGGAATCGTCCAAATAAGCGCTCTGAAGGAGTATAGGCGATACATAATCGTGATAATGTTCGCCCTCGCGGCGATCGTTACACCGCCGGACGTCGTGAGCCAGATCGTTGTCGGTTTCCCGTTGGTGATCTTCTATGAGATAGGTATAATCGCGGCGAGCTTTATCAATCGGAAACGTTCCGTTTCGCCTCAAGTGTCGTAGTTTGGATATCAAAATCCGTTCTGCCTCATCTTTGCTGAACGTCTCATAGAATGCTTCGACTGCTACGAATATGTTTGCTGTACCGTGTTTCAAACCCTTCCTTCTTCCTCATCTCTTCCGTGAGCATTTATTCTCCAAACAGTGTTCTTGCCAACTGGCGAGAACGTGATCCGCACCTCATACCAGTCGAAAAATATAGCGAGAATGAGAGCCAAGTTTACATAATAAGTTATGATCCCTTTGAACAGCAACGAGATGCTGCTGGTGCATGGAAATAGCGGTACATTAGCGGTGGTTAAGGTAGGGAAACAAAGGCAGTTTTTCGTTGACACTCCCGAAAGGGAGATTGTATTGGCACTGGAGCCTGAAGCGTTGCTTGTAGCTTCCGGGTTTGGCACTGACGAACGAATGGTGAATGGGTTACGGTGTGTGCTCTATATGATTAGAGAAGTAAACTCGCCACTGATTGTACTGCCAAAGAACCATCCTGCATCCGCTCGTCTTAAGATAGTGGTATCCGCAGGCAAGAGAATCGTGTTGAACTGTGATATTACACCCGGCACACATCCAGAGCAGCATTTACTCTGTGGCATGAAGGAATTCAACGGTGCCGAGATTCTGAGCGTAGAAGGTGGCGTGGAACTCAAGGGGCTGGAGTGGGCGAAGTGTGAGAAACTTTCTTTTTAAGAAAGTTTGTTGGTAAAATATAAGTGGCTGGATATGACAAGCGAAGCAACAGTAACATCCACGGAAAGGGAAGTTAGAGATTTTTCAAAAGCGAAAAGGATCGTAATAAAGGTTGGGACCAGCAACCTCACCGATAAGAACTACCGACTTGAGCCACGGAAAGTTGAGAAACTCGCTATAGAGATAGTTGAACTGAAAAGGTGGGGTAAAGAAGTCATTTTGGTATCTTCGGGCGCTATTGGTGCAGGTATTGGTAAACTTGACCTGAAGCAAAGACCACGGGACATCAAGGTATTGCAAGCCACGGCTGCTGTCGGTCAGAACATCCTGATGAGCACGTATGATAGATATTTTGCCAATTATGACCAGATCATCGCTCAAGTCTTGTTAACACATGAGGCTTTCTTTAACCGACAGCGGTACCTCAACCTGAGAAATACCCTGGTTACCTTACTTAAGTCCGGTATAATCCCGATAATCAACGAGAACGACACGGTAGCCGTGGATGAAATAAAGTTAGGAGATAACGATTATTTATCAGCGCTGGTAGCAAGCAATCTCGATGCAGATTTACTCATTATCCTGTCTGACGTTGATGGCTTGTTCACCTATGACCCTAAAAGGAGTAAGAAAGCAGAACTCATCCCGATTGTGGAAGAGATAACCCCGGAGATTAAGCGTATTGCAGAAACAGGCGGAAAAACCGGCGTGGGAGGTATGAAGACGAAAATTCAAGCCGCAAAGGTCACTATGAAAGCAGGCATTCCACTGATCATCGCAAACGGCAGGGAAGAGAACATCCTTATACGAATCATAGGGGGGGAACGTGTTGGAACGCTCTTCATGCCAAAAACAACGAGAAAGATGAACGGTAGAGAGCACTGGATCCTCTTCGCAGCCTCGCCAAAGGGCAGGATTAAAGTAGATGATGGTGCAAAAACCGCCTTGATTAAAAATAGCAGTAGCTTGCTTCCTTCTGGAATCACAGATGTAGAAAAGGAGTTCAGGAGTGGCGACACGGTAAGCATTGTAGACACCGAGGGTGTTGAATTTGCTAAGGGCATTACAAACTACTCAAGCAGTGATATCGAGAAGATAAAAGGCATGCAATCGAAAGACATAGAACACATTTTGGGGCGTAAAGATTACAATGAGGTGGTGTATAGAGGCAATCTGGTGTTGCTTTAAAATGTAGAATAAGAAAACATAAGTAGCACAAAACTGCTTATTGAGGATTCGGTATTTTTCCCATTTGCACGAATACTAAACCCCACCACAACGCCCATTTAGCCATTCCAAGTGCAAGGAAAATTCCGTAAAATTAAAATGTATGGAACTTATAGAGGATTTAGGAGTGGTTACCATGGAGATGCAATGGAGTATGGCAATGCGCTGGCACGAATGCTGGGAGATCGTACCTGAGTTCTACGCACTACTAAAAGAGAGCGAAACGTTAGAAAGTGCCCGTGAGAAGATTATCAGCCATATTAACGCCTTAGATTGGACATACCGCCGTGATATTGATCGAATCAAATCGTGGGATTATATTCTACTTAAAGAAGCTATTGGGTGTCTGAAGAACATTATTTCGCAGCGCAGTGAGCGTTTAGCGGGCACGTCCGCGTTAGAACATCTCTGGACTGCCGCGGTAACCGGCGATTCTGACGTGACGGATGATTTTATTGACGAGTTTGTGCATTTGTTCAAAGCGATAAAAGGGCAGTCGGATGTTTACCCCTCTGGATTAATGAAAGGCATTGAGCTGCCCGATTTCGTGAAGTATACTGGACGTGAAGCGGCTTTGAAGCGGTCCGATTATCTCGATCACATGGGACGGCGAATGAGCAACTATCTTGCGCGGTATCCGAGCGGTCTCAAGCCGGAGATTATAAAAAAGCGCCGTGAGAATAAAAAAAGGATTTTAGAAGTGCTTGATGCCACGGAAGACGATTGGGAAGACTGGCAATGGCAGTTCAATCACGTTTTCAAGAATAAAAAGGGTTTTGAGAAGATTAAAAAAATAATAACGCTAAACCCCGTACAGGAGAAGGCAATTGAACTTGCGGTAGAAAATGACGTTCCGTTTGGTGTAACCCCGCACTATCTTCATCTTATGGATCCTGAGCCGAGTGATTGCGATTTCGCGGTACGTAGACAAGTATTCCCTCCTTTGAGTTATGTTGAGAGTATGATTGCGCATAAAGAGGATAGAGCATTTGCGTTTGACTTCATGCGTGAACATGACACCTCCCCGGTAGAGCTCGTTACTCGCCGCTATCCGACCGTCGCGATAATCAAACCGTACGACTCATGTCCACAGATCTGCGTTTACTGTCAACGAAACTGGGAAATCACTTCTCCGTTAATGGATTCCGCTTTAGCGCCAAAAGAGCACATTGACAATGCACTGCAGTGGTTCGCAGAACACGACCAGATGATGGACGTCCTGATAACCGGCGGCGACCCCCTGGTAATGAGCGATAACTTAATCGACTATATCTTGAACGGTCTGTCGGAAATACCGCATTTGCGCAGTATACGAATAGCTACTCGAATGCCCATTACGGTGCCTCAGCGGGTTACCGAGGAGCTGTGTAAGATCTTTGCCCGGTACTACGAAGTGGGCAAGCAAACACTCTGCATGGTCACGCATTTCGAGCACCCTTACGAAGTCACGCCTGAGACCGCGGAAGCGATTCGGCGCGTTAAGATGCACGGACTGCACGTTTATAACCAGCAGGTCTTTACGTTCGCGAATAGCAGACGATTCGAGACCGTGGCGTTACGAATCGCAATGAAGCAGATCGGGGTTGACCCGTACTACACCTTCAATATGAAGGGTAAATCCGAGATTAAGGATTATGCCGTACCCGTAGCGCGGATTCTGCAAGAGCGGAAGGAGGAGGCGCGATTGTTACCCGGCATCTTCCGTAGTGATGAACCGGTGTTTAACGTGCCATTTCTCGGTAAGAACCATCTAAGAGCCTGGCAGGACCACGAACTTATCGCTATTCAGCCGGACGGTAGAAGGGTGTATTCGTTCCATCCGTGGGAGAAGAATATAGAGACCGTAGACCCCTATCTTTACACTGACGTTACGATACGGAGCTATCTCGAGAAGTTAAAGACACGAGGCGAAGATCCCGAAGATTACAGAAGTATCTGGTATTATTATTAAAAATTCAATTTAATATACAAAAGCCAGCAATTGGCCGCCTACGCCATTCTCAATCGCCTTTTCATGCGACATCACACCCTTAGAAGTTGTAAGTATAAGCAGCCCAAAATCTCGTGCCGGAAGCAGCCGCTTCTCCCAATCCTCATATTCTTTCATACGAACGTAAAACCGCGGCTTTATCGCATTGCAATCGTTTATCTTACCGCGGAGCTTCACATTGAAGAGACCCGCCTTTCCATCTTCTACAAACTCGAATTCCGCTATATAACCCCCCTCCTTCATCACACTCAGCACATTCCCAATCAGCTTCGAGGCGGGCTTTATCGTACATTCCATCTTCCCGACTCTTTCCGTATTCTTAATATGCGAAAGAGCATCTGCAAGCGGATCATTTAGCGACATTTTTTCTTCCTACTCCTTATTCCATATCTATCTATAAAAATATATGAATGCGTTTTATAAACTCTCCTCTCATTCTGTTCTTTCCAAGAATTCAGTTATACTTCCTAAATCCTATTTCACTCGCTATCTCCCGGAAGCATTGTCTGCACAGATAAATACCGTGTTTACGAATTAACCCTCTCCTCCTGCCGCATCGCCTGCATACGTTTGCACCTCGCCCAAATCTCTTCGTCCTCTCTTTTACCATTCTTACCTCACTTCATCCTATTACCCATCTTAGCATAAAATTATTATTCCCTTCTTCTATAATAAATAGTCTTGTTTAAGTGGCAGGATGCTATAAATATCTGAGAATTTTGAGTTTTCGCCTGTACCGCCCCTCCTATCCTGTACAACCTCAGGGCGCATTCCACTGCTTTCGATGGTTCGTTCTTCAAGATTCTCTTATATTTGATACAAAATGAGTTATATAGTGGCAGGAATAAAGCGATCGAGCATGAAGATAGCAATTGCAGGGAAGGGCGGTGTGGGTAAAACTACCATTGCCGGCACGCTTGCGCGACTCTTTGCACGGGATGGACAGAGCGTAATCGCTGTGGATGCAGACCCCGCAATGAACTTGAAATTTGCACTGGGCATAGAAAAGAACCCACCACCGATATCCGAACTAAAAGATCTAATTTTTGAACGGACTGGCGCTTATACCGGGTCCGGCATCTACAAATTAAATCCCAAAGTGAACGATATAATCGGTGACTACGGAGCAAAAGGACCGGATGGCGTAACGCTACTGGTAATGGGCACGATAGAGAAAGGAGGAACCGGATGCACCTGCCCGGAAAATGCTTTCCTTCGCGCACTGCTGCGACACGTGCTATTCAGAGAAAACACCGTTATCATGGACATGGAAGCGGGGATAGAGCATTTAGGTAGGGGAACCGCACGAGGAGTTGACTTAATGCTGACCGTGGTAGAGCCCGGGATGAGGTCGGTAGAGACCGTAGGCAGAATAAAGAAGCTCGGTGAGGATATCGGAATAAACAACATGGTGGCTGTGATAAATAAAGTTACAGATTCCGAGACGGTAAAAAAGATTGAAAACAAGTTAGAGGAGATGAACCTACCCGTGCTGGGGATTGTTCCCTATGAGCAAGCGTTGATAACGGCAGATATAGAGGCTAAAGCACCGTTAGACATAGGTGGAGATGCGGTTGCGCATATAAAGGTGATTAAAGATAAAATTTTGTCTCGTTTTTAAGATTATTTGTCTGAGGTGGTCTGGGTGTGGGTCTCAGGGTTCTGCCTTCTTAGAAATCCCCACCTTCGACGTCCGTATCACTTTCGTACCCAACGTATAGCCTCTCTCAAGTTCTTCCAAAATGGTATCCTCAGGAAGGTCATCGTCAATAACCGTCATAGTAACTTCATGTTTATAGGGGTCGAACTTCTCTCCAACGACTTTGATTGGTTTCAACCCTTCTTTACTCAGCGCCGCCATCAGATCTTGATATAGTAACTCAATTCCCTTTACAAATGACGTCAAATCCTCACACTGCTTAGTCGACGCGATACCTGCCTCAAGAGTATCAATGAGGGGCAATAGACGCTTTATTAACTCTTCGGTTGCGCACATCTCATACATCTTCCTCTCACGATCAACCATCTTCTTATAGTTCTCGAAGTCCGCATGGAGGTATTTCAGTCGAGATAAATATTCGTCTGCTAACGCCGTCTTCTCTTCTAATTCCGCCTTCAATCTCTCTAATTCGGCGTTTTTAACTTCCACCGGTGTCTCTACACGTTCCTTTTCTTCGTTCTTTTCTCCCTCTCCCTTCTCCTGAGCTTTCGCCAAATTCGTTTCCTCCAGATACACCGCGTTTTAGTTCAGTATGCGTTCATGCGTTAAAAATTTTTCGCATTAATGGTGATAAGGAAGATTGTAACGCCAAAAATCGAAGATTTACTTGTAGAGAAGCAGCGAATGAGAATACTTATATAGCGGATATAATTAAGTAAAAGTGGACGCATGGCGAACGAGAAGAGCGCAGGGAATAAAAAAAAGGTAGAATACGCAGAAGGCATAATAAAGACGGTCATACCATCGCTATTTGGTGTTCTCGCCGGTGTTATATCCTTCTTCGTGGTAAGTAACCCTTTATCGGAAGATGGTTTGCTTATTGCGATCCTCCTGATCTTGGTACAGAAATTCGTATTTCCGTTCTTACATACAAACCTAGAAGGGGCAAAGGATTGGATTTACATCTCTTTTATGACCATTTTCTGCTGGTTTGTCACATTCGCATTATTGTTGAATGCTTAGATTAAACTTCAGCGCGATATGCGTGATTGCAATGGCAAGGGCATCGGTGACATCGTCAGGCTTTGGCATTTCCTCCAACTGAAGCAATTCCTTTACCTTGCTCGCCACTTCGCTCTTCGTTGCCCTTCCATACCCCGTCATAAAACTTTTCACCTTGGAGGTATTATATTCGTGGATCTGCAGTCCGGCGACAGCAGCCGCTAAGAGACAAACGCCACGTGCTTGCCCAACGCTTAAGGCGGTTTTCACGTTGGTGTTGAAGAAAATCTTCTCGATAGCCATGTCATCCGGCGTCGTATCCGTTATTATGGCAAGCAAATCGTCATAAATCTTTTTCAATCTTTCGCCGCTTGATTGCTCCGTGGTTGTCGTTATACAGCCAAAATCAATTGATTTTAATGTCCCGTTATCGAACTCAACAACACCCCAGCCGGTTCTCGCAGTTCCGGGATCTATTCCAATCACACGCATAACTAATAAATAGTTTATTTTATAGAAGAAGTAACATATTAATGGAGCAGAGAAGAAAAAGGAAATTAGAGGAGAGAAGTGAATGGAAAAAGAGAAAGGAATCGTAGTGCCCGGAGATTTCCTGGGTACTTCTGAGGAATTCACGCCTGGAACTGGAGTGTATGATGAAAAGGGGAATATATATGCCTCGCTGATCGGAGGGGTTAGTATAAGTGATAAGAGGGTTATAGAAGTCCAACCAAAGGTGGGTACCCCGCCGATGCTTAAAGACGGGGATGTGGTGATAGGCAGAATAGAGGACATACGGGATACCGTCGCCATCGTGAGTATAGCGTGTCTGAAAGGGCATGAGGAGCGAGAAATTGCCGCATCCACGCAGGGGGTTATTCATATATCAAATGTGAGGAGCGGGTATGTGAATGATTTGCAGCATGAGTTTGGCTATCTTGATTTGGTGAAGGCGAAAGTGATAGACGCAGAGGCGTTAAGGCTCAGCACGGAAGGGAAAGAGTTGGGCGTGATAAAAGCGATATGTGCGAAATGCAAGGGCGATCTGAAGAGAAAAGGGAATACGCTGGCGTGTGAGAAATGCAAACGGGTAGAAGTAAGGAATATATCCGAAGATTATGGCAAGGGATTAGTGTAAATAAACTTTTATACTGAACTGAGAAAAGGGCGGTGATGTTGTAAGCATGGAAACAGAAAATGAACCTGAACCAGAAGCCGAAACCGAAAAGATAAGGATATTGGAGGAGAATGAAAACGTAGTGAGGATAGAGATAGAAGGAGAAGATCATACACTTTTAGCGCCGTTAACTTCCAAACTGCTCGATAATGAACAGGTGGATATCGCAACCTACAACATTCAACATACGTTGAGGAGCAACCCTGTTTTGTATGTAAAGATGAAGGAAGGGAATCCCTTAGAGGCGGTAAAGTCCGCTGTTGCTTCACTGGCATTGGAATTTGAGGAGTTTGAGAAGAAGTACAAAGCGGCAATAGTCTAGCGGTAGGACACGGGCTTCCCAAGCCTGTAACCCGGGTTCGAGCCCCGGTTGCCGCATCAAACTTTTAGAAAAAGTTTGACCAAAAACGCTCCGCATCAAACTTTACAAAAGTTTGATCAAAGAAAAAGCGGTTTGGGAAGAAAAAATAACCTTCGAGTTATAATATCTAACTCAATGAATACGGAATGGGAATGAGGGATATGGATCAAATAAAGAAGTACGAATTCAGGAAAGTGCTGGAAGACCTGAGGAAAAAGAGCGGAAGAGGCACAGAGCTTGTGTCAGTTTACATTCCGCCTGATAAGCAAATATCCGACGTTACCTCTCATCTCCGTGATGAACACGGACAGGCAATGAACATAAAGAGTAAAATTACTCGTACCAACGTTCAAAGCTCTCTGGAATCCCTTTTATCCAAGCTGCGGTATCTAAGTGTGGGAGAAAATGGTCTGGTGATATTCTGCGGTGCCATAGATAAGGGCGGAGACAAGACGGATATCGAAACGTTCATTGTGGAGCCACCGGCAAAAATATACTCTTATATCTATCACTGTGATTCGAGCTTCTTCCTCGAGCCGCTGGAAGAACTCGTGGAGGAGAGGGAGAAATATGGTTTGATCGTGCTGGACAAAAGAGAAGCAACGATAGGTTTTTTGAATGGTAAGATCGTGGAATCGGTGAAACACCTCACCTCTTCAGTTCCGGGAAAGATAAGAAAAGGAGGACAGTCCGCATCGCGATTTCAAAGACTGCGGGAGATTGCAACCGATGATTTTTATAAGCGAATAGGCAAACACGCATCACAAATCTTCCTTCAAATCGAAGACCTCAGAGGCATTCTGCTCGGCGGTCCAAGCCCAACGAAGGAAGATTTTCTAAAAGGGTCTTACTTGCATTACGAGCTGCAAAATAAGATTCTCGGCGAGTTTGACGTCGCGTATACCGATGAATCAGGTCTTTATGAGCTCGTTGACGCAGCAGAGGAGGCTTTGGAAGGGCTGGATTTGATGAGGGAGAAGAAGCTCATGACAAGATTCATGAAATTAATAGCAAATAACGAGACGATGGTGGCATACGGTGAGAAAGAAGTGAGAGGGAAATTAGAAATAGGTGCGGTGGGCACGCTATTGATCTCTGAAGAGCTCGATGCCGATTTCGTGCACGAATTAGTAGAAAAAGCCGAGCTGACCGGCTCGGACGTGGAATTCATCTCGACGGAGTTTGAGGAAGGAACGCAGTTAAAGCGTGCATTTGGCGGTGTCGCTGCGCTATTGCGATATAGAACCGCGGGATATACTCAATAGAGGAAGTTTCAAGATGCAGGATTTATAAATCCTCATGGATATTACGTAATTGCAGACGGGCAATGAGAGGATAAAAGCAGATATGAGCGAGCTAAGCGAGCTAAGCGAGCGTGGAGCAGATAATATACTACTGATAGGAACCGGACACGTTTTAGAGAAGAGCGTGAAGGAAGTAGAAGAGGTAATAGAGCGTGAGCGACCGGACATAGTTGCCGTTGAGTTGTGTGAAGGGCGATACAAAGCATTGAAAGGCGAAGTGCAGGAAGTTTCGCCGAGAGAGATGCTCAGCTCCGGCAATCCATTTATGATACTCACTCACTGGCTGCTTGCCTACGTGCAGCGTAAAATGGGCGCGGAGTTGGGTATTGAGCCCGGAGCAGATATGATGGCTGCGATAAATAAAGCAGAGGAGCTGGGTTGTGAGATCGCATTGATTGACCGCCCCATAGAAATAACGATGCGGCGGTTCTGGAAAAAGATGCGTTTTTGGGAGAAGCTAAAGATGCTCTTTTCCATTATCTTCTCGATTGCCACAATAGGACGCAATGGGACGGGGGAAGAGGATAAAGAAGAGGGTAAAGGGAATAAGAAGCTCACGATGAGCATTATGGGCACACATGAGGAGATAGAGCTTGATAGACTAACGGATGACGATGTAGTGACGCAGTTGATGAAAGAACTAAGGGAGTTCTCACCGGGTGCCGCAACAGCACTGTTAGATGAACGAGACGCATATATTGCCAGGAGCTTGCTGGAGATCCCAACTCAAACTTTTAAAAAAAGTTTGATCAAAAACGATGGGTTTGAAAAAAGTTTGATCAAAGACACTACGCAAGCTACGACACAAACTTTAGAAAAGTTTGATCAAACTGCTTCGCAACAAACGTTAGAAAAGTTTGATCAAACTGCTACGCGTCAAACGTTAGAGACGTGGGATCAAACCACACCCATTGGAAGGAAAATAGTCGCGGTAGTTGGCGCGGGACACGTGGCAGGGATAAAGAAATTTCTCAGCCAGCCGGAACTGTTACCCACGAAGGAGGAGTTATGCTCGCTCCCTAAGAAACGTTTTAATATATCAATAGGGAACCTGTTGGGGATTGGAATTGGTGTAGCTTTCTTGATCCTCCTTTTAGCGATCGTCTTCACGGGCATATCTTTTGACGTTCTTCTGCGAGCGTTTTTGTGGTGGTTTATAATAAATGGCGTTTTGTCTGCGGCTGGTGTTGTGATCGCACGTGGGCATCCGCTCTCGGCGCTTACCGCTTTCTGCGTGGCATGGCTGACGTCTTTGAATCCCTGTTTAGCGGCGGGCTGGTTTGCAGGCTTGGCAGAGGCACATTTACGAAAGCCATCATTAGAAGACGCAAAGAGTATGTTGAATGTGGAATCGTTGCGAGAATTGATGAGCAACAGGCTGTTTAAAGTTATTCTCGTTGCGGCACTGGCGAATATAGGCAGCGTTGCCGGAACGTTTATCGGGGCTTATGTCGTGTGGCAGGTGGTGGGCATAGATATACATCAGGTATGGATCGGGTTGAAAACCGTTTTTTCAAACTCATGAAGAAAATAGTCATCTGGCCTGCGTATTTAACAGCAGGGAAGACGAAAAGAGAAGGAAGAATCGTTGCGAGAAAGTATGCGGTGAAATCGCCAAAGGTAGAAGAGATAGGAACGGTTGCGCGGACGCTCAACTTAGAGCCCGAGGTGGAGAAAGAGAAAGCATATCCGAAGACGCACTGGGATAAAAGCGGCAGAGTGTTGGTGACGAAAAGAGGAAGAAAAGCGGAGATTGTAAGGGAAATTACAAAAGGGATAAAAGAGCTGCGCGAGAAAACTAAGAGTGGAGGACGGTAAAAATTAAAAAGATTGGAACTCCCGGATAAAACAAGCGGTGATATAAGCGTGATAATAGGTGTGGAAATATCGCATGTCCCGCCGGAGAAGATAGGGAAACTGGTACAGAAAGCAAGAGATTCGGGAGCGGAAATAGCGAAAGAAAATGACGTTTATCTCGAGATTAGATTAGTGCAAGGAAGGGGCATTGCCTGACAAATGAATGGACATGTCGCGATGGTGGCGCGGAAAGTCGAAGCGAAATTATTGCTCAATTCTGATTTACATTCCCCGGATGATTTTCTAACGAAAGAACTAGGTGCAAAAATACTTGCCGGTGCAGGGTTGACCATAGAGAAGTGATAAATGTGATGGAGGAGAATCCACGTGACTTATTGAAGAGGATAGGAGGGTGAATGTAACTGTTTTTATCCACGAATGAAGTTTTATATATTTTTAGAGGCTGTCCCACAATCTAATTATCCCCCACAATATAAATAATTCCAAACACACTTTAGAATATATTGTTATCGTATATCCTGCAAAATAAATCAACCATAAAGTAAATATTAGGTGATGTCCTACAAAACGTGACCTTTATAAGCACATGATTTAATAACTTACTCCATGACCGGAGCAAATTCAAAAGACCTGATATGTCTGAATAGGGATTGCCCGGACTACCGAAAGAGAAACACGGGCAACATCATCAAGAAAGGCTTTAATGCTAAGGGCAACCAGATGTTCAACTGCAAGACCTGCGGTGTGAGATTCCCAGAGACAAAAGGCACGGTATTCTACAACAGACACCTCAAAGAAGATCAGATTTCGAGCAGGAGGTGAGATACATAGCGAGTTTTATCGGTAAATACGTGGAGGCTGATGCCCACGTGAAGGAAATCATCGAGCAATACGTTTCGGAAAAGGGTTTGCGTAAAGAGAAGCATTCCGCAGTAGTGCTGTGGTGGAGAATTCCTGCGTAGTGGATTTTGGTAATCGGAAAAAGAGGATTAAAGGCTATAAAGCTCAGAACTTCCAATTAAACGGTATCCATGCCGCTCAAGTGTTTTCCCGGCAGCCGTGGAATCGGCTACCTCCATGACTATTATCGCCTTCTTCTCGCTTTCCACCACAAACCCATAGCAGTCCTCCACGTTTATATCGTCTTTCCTCAAGATGCTCAGCATGTGATGCAAGCTCCCAGATTTGTTCGCTACGTCAACCGCCAGAACCTCCTTCAAAGAAACCGTAATGCCCGCCTGCTTAAATGCTCGGAATCCCTTCTCAGGGTCGTCAACTATGAACTGAAACACGCCATATTCATCCTCAGAGGAAATCTTCATCGCCAGTATATTGACGTTAGCGTCAGCCAATACACCCGTTATCTTCTCAAGCTTTCCGGGTCGGTTTTCCGAGAAAACATTTAGCTGTTTAACCATTTTTTTACCTACATCTCACCCCTCTTGTCAACAACCCGCACCGCCTTGCCCTCACTCCTCGGTAAACTACCGGGCTCAAGGAACTCTATTTTCGGTCGCACAACAATCTCGTCCTGAACACTTCTGGTAATGTCAGCTTCAAGCGTTCTGAGCTTCTTCAGGTCGCCGTCAAACATTTTAGGATACAGCTCAACCTGAACAGTAAGGGAATCTAAAGCTTTCCTGCCTGCACGGTCCACAATAATCTGGTAGCTTGTTGCGACTTCAGGAAAACTCATCAGAACGTCCTCTATCTGGCTTGGGTACAGATTAACACCTTTAACGATGAGCATATCATCACAGCGCCCTTTTATGCGTGAAATCCGCACATGCGTCCTGCCGCAAGAGCATTTTTCGCCGTCGTCAATTATTCGTGCAAGGTCGCCTGTCCGATACCGGAGGATGGGCATAGCTTCACGGTTCAGCGTAGTAACAGCAAGCTCTCCTTCTTCGCCAGGCGCAAGCACCTCGCATGTATCCGGATTAATAACCTCAAGCAGATAGCTATCTTCCCAGATGTGCATACCGCTTTTTTGTTCACATTCAAACGCTACCCCGGGGCCGTTTAGCTCCGACATACCGTATGAATTAAACG
>DAOUYX010000021.1 GCA_030665925.1 Methanosarcinales archaeon
ATATATTTCTTACCGTTCATCTTAAATTGTAATGTAAGATAATTCTTGCCTTTGTATTTGCTTGGGCCTATACGAAAATCAATGATGAGAATTTCCTTATTAAATATGTCTTCTATATTTAGCCTCTCGCCTTCAAATTGTTGACGTGTATCAGCGAAATCGCTGAAACGGTGGTACTTCTTCTCTTCTTTATTCATAGATCATGCCCACGAGAGAATGTTCTGTAATGAGAGATTGATTGAGGTTATATGAGTTAGCACAGTCTGAATATCCTTTCCAACTCATAATCGAGCCTTCTATGTGCTCTTGTGAGATGTCTTCCTGCTTCTCAAATGCTTTTATTCGTTTCAGAAATCGCTTTATATTTCTTTTTCGTAATCTCCGATGGTCAATCCATGAAACATAACCTAAGAAATCAGTACCGATATGAGCGGGAAATATTAGTCGCTTTCGCTTATGCATTTCTAATTTTAGTTCGTTATGGAGAAAATCTTTAAGTTTGTGTTTCCACTTATGCAATTCGTCTTTAGATTGCGATAGCATCAAAAAGTCATCCATGTATCTCACGTATTCTTTAATCCTTAATTTTTGCTTAGCATAATAATCAAGCTCGTTGAGAATAATATTTGCGAACCACTGTGAAGTGTAATTTCCGAGCGTGACTCCCTTCTCAAGACCATCGTTCTTTAGAATTTTTATGATTAATTTAATGAGTCTCTCATCTGCTATTTTCTTTCTGATTGCCTTTATAAGCACATCATGGTCGATATTTTCAAAGAACTTCCTCACATCGCATTTTAGTACATATACACCCTTATCGTATCTTTTTAGAAACTCTGTTAGCCTCTTGACACCGGCATGCGTGCCTTTATTCTTTCTGCTTGCATAGCTGTCGTAGATAAACCTCTTATCAAAAATTGGTTCTAAGATTTGCATTAGGGCGTGCTGAACAACCCTATCTCTGAAAATTGGAGCGTGGATAATTCTATGTTTTGGATCATAAACTTGAAACTTCTTATAAGGCGCTGGCTGCCATGTTTCATTAATTAATTCGGTTTGAATTTGTTTTAAATTCTCTTCAAGATTAGCTTCAAATTCGATAACGTATGATTTCTTCCCTTTACCTTTGCGTGATGTTTTGTATGCTTTAAACAGGTTTCCACATTTGTATATCTCTTGGTGCAGGTTTTTATATCGTTTCATCTTCCTTTAATAACAAAAAAAAAAACAAAAAAAAAAGAGAGGGCTTTTACCGAGTTTTCGAGTTTTTGAGACCTACTAACTTGGCTTATGACTGCATATTTTGCACTTCTGGCAAGGACTTAAGCCACTGTACTTTTCCACCGCCCTAAGAGGAAGAGTATTCCGAGACAGAGGGAGGTGTGGAATCCGTTATTCACATTACGATTAGACGGAGCATTATTCGCATTCAAGTTGAACACACTGGCATTCGTCCCATTGTTCCAATTGCTACTGACATGGAAGGTGTGAAGCCCTCGTATATGCGGCTTAGCCCTATCATGTTTCCATGACTATTATCGCGTTTTGATTTGCACCTCGTTTTTTCGTTTTGTCGCTTTTTCGGTCAGAGGGAGGCGCGGAATCCGCAAGCCACATAACGAGTAGACGGAGCATGACCCGCATGCAAGTCGAACACACCGGCATCCGCCCCAGTGCTCCAACCGCCACCGACACGGAAGGCGCGAAGCCCTGTATTTCGCCAGTAATGACACTGATCAAAATCTGCATCTCCAGCTCCTCCTGGAGTTCCTTTTATTAGTGCGAGATTACCAATTCCGCAATCGCCTGCCGTTTCCATTTCATCCCAATAGCCGTCTGAAATTGGCATCGTATAGCCTTCGCCCATAAAGCCTGCATCTATTACGTAATCGACAACATTCCCCATCTGGAGAAGTATCCACTGCCAAGTGTTGCTTATCCCCCAGATGCCGTTCTCCTGTCCGTTATGCATCCAGGATAAGGGTCCCGTACCGGTAAGCACTTTGGTAATTTCATGCGAGGCGTCATCATAATCGGGGTCTGGAAGACCGTAATTTTGTATTTCGTCCGCATCGTTCACATCCCGGCCGTATTGATTGTTGCCCTTTGGATATGGCATTGCATTCACGGCGTATCGCATCGCTGTGACATATTTCAGCGTTGCCCAGTCGTAGGGATCCATAAGTCCAAACCGCTTGACGGTATATGCACTGCCAGATGAAACAATGAATTGTGCGAGTGAGCTTGCACCCATTGCTGCTAAATCGCCTGAACCGTCATTTCCGTCCGCATTCATTACATGTACAACTGCATTACAGTCTGCGTCTGCGCGTATAGCTGTTATTGCGGTGCTGGCTAACTTGTCCGCATTGCCGTATGTTACTGTGATGACATAAGGATCACCAACTGTGCCTGCTCCTGTGCGTGCTACAGATAGGCCAACTGCACCGCCATCAACATATGCGATATTGACGTAATTTGTAGTGCTATTCTTCCGGGTGTATCGAATGTCGTTATTCGCACCTGCAATAGCGGTTATTAAACCGTATGGCAAATCTGGTGTGAAATATACCCTGTCGGTCTGGCCAATAGTTGTGATACGCCGATAATAGGTTACGCCACCTTCAACGATTTCTATCTTTTTACCTACTAACTTCGCTGCCCAGGCGGTGTCGATAAGATAATTAAGACCTCCTGCCGATGTGGTTGTGCTTGCAGCTGAATTAGCTATGTCCATCAATTCACACGCTGTTTTTGCTTCGTCTGCATCAACGTACGTCCATGAGGACTTCATTGCTTTAGAAACTGCTGCATATCCTGCGCCCCAGTCAGCACCATCAACGCCACCTTTTGACGTTTCTGTTGCCAACGGATGGCTCGCTGGGAATTTAGCAATACTAACATTACCCAATGTGACGCCATTCACGAAACCTTTAGCTTGCATTGCTGCGGAGAACCCCGCGGTTTTGAATGGTGGAATGAACACAAATTCCGACTCTACTATCCCGTTCTTACCGTCGCTATGTGGAATTACGTATGTGTAAGTGCCTGCATCGATGTAATCCAGCATATCCTTTAGACTTTTATACATTGCCATTTTTCTTTTCTTACCTCCCGAACTCCAATTGTAATTCTACTCTGTCGATATTGATATCTTCTGTTGCGGAGCATCCTTTTACCCGGATAGTTATTACCTTCTCCGCAGTTAAAACACATGCGGCCCATGAACCTGCTAATGCATTCTGTTGTGCATTGCCGTCCCATGTTACTTCACAGATTTGTGCTCCGTCTGTGACATTGTAAATCTCTATTCCTTTTCCTGCGCAGGGCGTTTCATTGCCTATTCCTGATATGATTACTCTTGCGTTCTTAGCTGTGAACTTGGAGAAGTCTATCTTTGTTCTTAGTTTTGCATTGACTTCGACATAAGAAGTATTAGGGTTTGCCACTATTTCCTGCACAAACAAAAGTGCGTAAGAATCTATTTTCGTGAATACTGCTTCGTTTAGTGCTTTTTCCATCTCTTATTTCTTCACCTCTTTCATCAGAATATTCCTCATTTCTACCTCTGACAAATCCAGTTTCTGCTCTTTAGATGCCATGATTGGCTGTTTGAATTCGTCTTTCTTACCTGTGTCCACAGAAACCATCCTTTTTGTAGGAACATCAAATTCGCAGACAAGCTGTTTCTGAGTTGGTCGCGTCTCAATGGTAAACTTATTATCGTTCCCGATGTACACCCGGATTCTTTCGCCTTTGTGTCCGTCTAAGTCAAACGTTTTTCCTGCTATGCTTACTCCCTTATATACCATTGCTCCAACAGATAGTTTGGAGCCGGATACGCTTATTGTTGCCATTTTATCACGTCCTGTTATGTATCACCCAAGTGAAGGCAGTCACGCCTCCACCTGTGTTATGAACGACAAATGAATTCACTCCGAGACCTGTAATCCATATCTCGCCTACGGCACCAAGAGGGTCTGCAGTTGGGATTATATGTGGCGAGTAGTTAGCGAGGTTTAGGCTGTGTGTAATAGTTACACCAGCAGCACCTACAAAGCTACTAGAGCCTTCTGCATGAACTTCGTTGAGCCCAATCATCGAATCGTCTATGAGCGTTGACTTATTCCAAAGTTCTGCAAGATCTGCTGTCTTTGTACCTATTTGACCCGAACCTGTAAGCACTAATTTGCCTGTGGCGTCTAGAGAAGGAACATTGCCTACTACTTGGGATAGCGCCAAATATACTGAAGCGTCTAATGCAGGTATCTTGCTTGCAACATTGAACTCCCCTGAATCGATATCTGCCTTTACGATTTTCGTTGTCTTGTCCCAAAGCTCAGCGAGATCAGTCGCTTTCGTTCCGATTTGAGAAGACCCCGTTAAGATGAGTTTACCGTTTGCATCAAGAGAAGGAACGTTGCCTACTATTTGAGATAGCACTAAGAATACCGACGCATCTAATGCGGGTATCTTATTTGCAACATTAAACTCCCCTGAGTCAATATCCGCTTTTACAATCTTGGTTGTCTTATCCCAAAGTGCCGCTAAGTCGGTCGCCTTGGTTCCGATTTGAGAAGTTCCCGTTAAGATGAGCTTCCCTGCGGTATCTAAAGAGGGGACGTTTCCCACTATCTGAGCCAAAAGTAGATACCCCGAAGCGTCAAGCATCGTTAATTTATTCGCGGCATTGAGCTCAGAAGTGACGATATGTTCCATTACGAGCCATTCTTTCTTATCTAATTCCGCTTTTCCTGGAGCAGGAAGTGCCATTTTTTCTTTTTCACCTCACATAAACATTTATAAATTGCCTTCTTTCACACCATATACACGCAATTCATGGGCCCAACTGTGGCATTCCAGATTTCCACTATTTGATGTGCGGGTATACCCTCAGTTAATAGATGCGCTAAGACTTCCGCTGTGGTCCCATATGCATGTATATATGGGGTACTGGTTGAATCCACCGTTACGACCATTATTTCGCTTTTTTACCTCCATTGCACCTTTCGGTGAATCTTATGATTTCCTCTTTGAACTCTTGCGTGGCTGTTGTATTCTCTTCGACTGCATCCACGAGCGAGCATTTATCGGAGTGGCGTTCCCAAAGCAAATACAAGCACATTGCTATGGGAAAGCCGAGCGAGCCAATTAGCGAGGGTATGTTTTCTATCATGTTTACCCTCACTCGTTTTCGTAATATTCGATTTCGAAGGTTGCAGTTCCGCTCGTTCCTACAGCTGTCTCTATTGATGCCGTGACCATCTTTCCGGCATCAACTGCTCCTGCTGCTATCACTAAGGGGATTACTGTATCGATAAGGCCTGCTGCTACCGCTTGTGCATCAACAACTGCATCATCATTGCCATTGAACCCAACGTCAACCTTCCCGGTTGTGCCGACCGTTGCGGTGATTCGGTATAGATTAACTGCGGTGATGACGATTGCGGTTGATGTATAAAGCAGACCAACAGCAGCATGAAGAGTAGCGAGGTTGATCACATTTGAATGGGCTCGCTTAATCTTTGCTGCTGTGGACAACTTTGCAGTTGTGACCGCTTCATCTTGCAGATATTCGGTTGGGATAAGCTCTTTACCATGTGCGGAGAACTTACCAGGTGCAGGAGTTTTTTGTGCCATTTTTATCCTTTGCTTTGCCCTATGTTATCTGTATCTCCACGAAACCATCGTTATCGTATATCTCAGGTACTGACCAGCCACCGATTTCAATCGGATAATTCTTTCCTGGAGCTAATGGATACGCTGTGATATCAGGATTCTCCGAAACAACAAAGTCTGCTACTTTGGTATTCTTGCAGACGATATAGACATAGTTTTGGGCTAGATGATCGCTTTCCCATATCCACGATACATCGTCTGGATCTTTCTTCCCGAATAGAATTGACATGGTCTTGAAATACTGTTGTCTTTCGCTATCCATCCTGTACAACAGGCGGATATCTTTAGAGTTCCCGACTAAGAAAGCGGGTTTATAGTTAGACCCGAGTTTTCCGATAGCGGTATTCACATCGTCATAGATATCCGTTCCTGTTTCCCCTACCCAGCTGCCCTTGTTATCTGTATCATTTCCGGAAGCGCCGGTAGCAACGAGTTTACCGTTTGAATTTGCACGAGCTGCGGTGACTATACCTGGGATGTTGTGTTCTGTATTACCGTTGAGTGCCAAATCATCTTCGGCACGATGGACATCGTCTACCGCTATTTCAATCATCCGGTTTTTCAGCGATGGCGAAGATCCAAGATCCTTCTGACTCAAATTGAACATGGTAGCGATTTGGTATATCTCGTATTTCTCGTTAGTGACCTTCGAGCCCATGGATTTAGGTACAGCACCTTTAGCTGTGATTTGTGCTGTTGGACCAGTACGGTCTATCGTCTGCACCACATCAATCTGAACGTCCTTGTCTACCTTTCGGTAATTTAGGATATTCCTCGCCGTCATGTTGTCCTTGTTCTCATCTACCCAGTCATCAATCACCTTTTCCCAATTCTCGATAAAATGTTCGAGAATAGCTGCATCATTTTGTATCATAGTAACAGCACCTCCGCTTGAACCAGTTTATATATCTTGATAGCGTTTGCATGGCTTGCATTCGGATCAAGTTGAACCGAACATTTTGTGGTTGATACTGCAGGATCGACAATCCTATTGACCTCAGCAGCCTCATTGGAATCTATCACGACATAATCGCCTTTGCTCAGAGCAAGAGAAGTCAAATGCGCTGCGCTATCAATCGTCAATTCCTTTGCTGAAATGCTCGAAACTGTCTGGTCATACTCTGCATCGCCAACGTCATCTCCAACGACTTTAGCTACAGAATATAACGTTCTGGTTACATCTGCCTCTGCATCGAGCACGCCTAAGAATTCCGTGCCTGCACCGAGAGTAGCCGCTATTTTTAGATAATCTCCGGCGTCAGCTGTGACCCCACCGAGTAACCAGGCTCTGCCGATACCAGCCCTAATTAATGGAGCCATATCGTACTGGCTAAAGAAGCCATCGACCGTTTTCTCAACGAGATCCTCATTCACTAAACCGACATAACTGTACAAAGTCCCTGTTGCCGTTGGTTTCACTATGCCATTCGCAGACCACTGGGCTAATGCTCCAAAGGCCGTGCGTGCACCTATAGCGTAAGAGCCAATGTCAAACGCATTTACATTTACGGGTTCCATTTTTTTCCTATTTACCTCCTTTTCCTACTTTACCATATGCTGCGTCCCTGCCCGAAGTTCGGGAAGAATCAGGAACAGAAAGATGCTTTGCTTTTGTGGCTTTTACGAAATCCACTTCCCTCTGCAACTCATCGAGCGCGAGCTTCTCCAAATCCTCTTTCGTCTTCGTATCTTCCATACCATCTAGGAGAGCTTTTCTTTCTGCAATGAGCGAGTCCTTCTCTGCCTTAACTATATCCTCGACTTGCACCTTGTAGCCATCGCGTTCAGCGGTGAGCTTAGCAAAAGCATCTTTGAGCTTAACGAGATTGAGTGCATCAGCATCAACAGTCTTTTTCTCTTCACTGTCTTTCTTCACGCTGACGCCTTTCAGAAGTTCCTTGAGCAGATTATACAAGCTCTTATCTTTCATCGCCTTTGCACGTTCGATAGCAGCCTTGATTTTGTCCACGAGTTCTGAAGGCACTGGATATTTCTTTGCATCCAGTCCAATTCCACAGCCGTCCTCGATACTGCATCTGCCGTTCTCGCAAATTGCGATATGGTCGATAAAGAGGTTTTTTTGAGTGGCATCGTAATGTGCGCCGTTGAGTTCGCCTGAAGCGGAACGATCAAGATCACAGTAAAAACTCATAGAGACATCTGTGAGTTTTTTCGACTTGACATCTGCGATTAAATCTTTGTCAGTGATTTGCAGAACACCTTTCAGCACGTTATCAGTCGCAAGCGGGTCTTTGAAAAAGCCAAGAACCTCATCTCTGCTCGTGACAACCCCTGCTTCTGGATGTTCTCTTGAAACAGGACGGCCATCGCAAAACATTGCGGCAGCTTCGAGTTCCTCAAACGGTTTGCGAACTTTCAGCCCATCATAATCATAGATGTGCTGAGCATTTGCAGCAGTCACTGGAACTGAAAGAACACCATCTGCTTCCTTTGCGCTATCGACATCAAGTTTCATTGAAGGCAGCGAATCAGTATAGCGTGGCTTTGAATCTTTGGCATCGGGCTTTGGGTATTCGCTCTTGTAGCCTCTGGGCATCACTACAACATCGACATCAGTGAACTTCACGGGTTTCTTCTCTGGCAGGGGATATTCCGCATCGCTTCCGTTATCGGTTGCATCCCCTGTAAGCTGTGCAAAAAGGGCATCAAGGGTATCAATTTCGGTATTGCCTAAATCTTCTTTTTCAGCCATTATTTTTTCACTGAAGAAGAGTAGGGGATAGGAGCGTTTAAGAGAGAAAATAATTAATGAAGCCCTCGATCCTTTTTAAATTCCGTTGCGGTTGCAGGCGCTAACCGTTTAGAGCCGCAGAAAGGGCATGAGGGCGGGTGATTGGGTACATTGCTACGAGTGCGAGATGTGCGCTTACAGTTGGTACAGCGCCAATAGTTATAACTTACCATTTTCCCGGACGCTTAGTTGAGGTAATCTGGCAGAGTAATCAACGAAAGCGGAGAAGAAGGAGAACTCATCGTTGAACTCCTTTTTTACCGATTCAAGAAACAGTTTTAGTGCTTCTTGCTCTATATGCGCCATATCCTTTTTGACGATGGAGTTATTCATAATCCTCTCCTCTTGGCTCTACATCTTCTATTAAACCTTCGTGAGTTACCAGCCTCAATATCATATTAATAACTGCTATTGCGCTTATCTGCTCTTCTGGTGCAATCACGAACCCAAATTCCAGCTGTGCTATCAACGCGATGAGCGCTATCATATTTGCCCATAGCATTTTACTTCTTACCAATTTATCCCATTTTATTCTTTTGTTCATCTTTTCTGTTATTCACCCCCTAACATCTTCAAAGTTGTATAAAATCCGGTTTATAGTCGGACTGGTGCCAACCTCTCGTGTCATCATTCTGCGGTTCGATTATCTTAATAATACCATCACATAAGCTCAAATCGAATGCATGATAGCCCATTGGAGTAAAGCCCTCACAATAGGCGTAGATGAAGTTCTTGTGATGTATCCTATTCAGGCGTAACATCCGACATCTGCTTTCTCTCGCAAAGTCATCGCAATCCCAAATATTCTTTATGTATCGTATCTTATCGAGCGAATCAGTATTAAGCCATCTTAAGAGCTCGCTATGAGAGAAAGCATCATAAGAATGATCAGCTACTCTGATATGCGCATCAGGATAAGCTTCCTCCAAGATGGTTCGTAACGTGTTGCCATTTATGGGCGTTAAGCTATCTGGTAAGAATACGAATGGTTTCTGCTTGGCGCATAGAAAAGCACATATAAGCTGTTTTAATTCAGGCCAATCTATTTCCATTCTGATTCCTCCATTGAATAAGTTTGTATCTGCATTTTATCATCATTTGTTCCGTTCTGGTGATTTGCTTTTCTCAATTGTCCATAAGTTGGAGCCTTTTTGCTGAAGTGCAATCCAGATGCCTCTTATCTTCTTGCCTTTGAGACTGAACTTCTTAACTTTGTCTTCTATGAATATGGTTGCCTTACCTTGATCAAGGACTTCGATTTGTGAGGGCGTTGCTTTAGTCGGGTTGAGTTTGGTACCGGGAGGAATCTCCCCCTCCGCCGTCCATAGCGAGATAGGATAACGGAAGGGGAGACCAGTTGCCGTTTCGGAAGCCAGCAGTGATGTGTTCAGTGCAAGTGAGAAATAGGTTTTGCCTTGTTTAAGAATGAAATAATATAATGTTCTGGAAGGTCCTTTGCGGATAACTTCTTGACCTTTCCAGGTTTGTTTAAGAAATTTAAAATCCCCCTGGGTAATAGAATCTACCTTGAGAAGCTTCTTTTTTATTGCATTTACAAGTTCATCCCTGACTTCTCTACGCCGTGAGGCGTCTTTTATCTTCCAGTATTGAAATCGCTCAGGGATTTTGTTCCGAATGTTGCGGGGTAATGCTGATGAACCATAAGGAGAGATCCATGATTTCTTGGCTGCACGTGTGGAAATGACATAAGGCATAGGTGATTTAAGTGCGTTGAACATCATCCAGGTCATCAATCCCTCGTCAGTCTTTTTCCACTCTTCTTTATTTTCTAAAAGCCGAAAAATGAGCCTGCCATTGAAGATCTTACCATCGCAGAAATATTCGTGGAAATAACTCTTCTGCGCACCAAACTGAACGTCAAACGAATCAATAATGATAAAATGCCCGTGTTCCTTTTTCGTTGCGCCTACTGCCCCGGGTTGAACAGTACCTTCGTATGTCGCCCATTCGATAGGTTCTGATTCTTTGGTACCACAATTAAATTTTTTCATTGGGTTGGACATCGTTTCGAGAACGATAGGCATAATTTCCTTTTCGTTTAGTGCTTTCGCTTCTGCGAATGTTTCCGGGTCTTTGGATAAACCTTTTGGGATATAGAGCGTCCAGCCAACCATGTAATCCTTGGTGACTTGTAGCCGGAAATCTAAATGAACGCTTCTACCCCTTATATGTGAATGTACCATGCCTTTCCACTTTTTCGATTCATCAGGATAAGTGAGATATGGATCAGAGTCTTCGATGGGATATGCGTCTTCATAACGCTTTGGCCATTTCTTTTCTGTGACTGTGCCATGGCTGGCTTCGACAAGCTTCTCTGCGGTAAGCGTATTATCGGGCTTTGTCTTTTCTTTGCGCCAAGGTGGAATAGGATGCGGAGACCACATATTATACCAAACTTTTTTAGTTTCTGGGTCGGTGTACTTGTTTAGATTAACAAACTCAACTTTTAAAATATCGCCTTCCTGAAGGGGTTCTGTTTTAGATCTGCCAATGGAGCAGTTATATGTTTTCCCGCAGGGGACTTCTTCGCCATGTTCATCTTCAATGACGCAGAGATAAGACCATGCATTTGCACCTTTGATTTTATCTATGCTCTTGACTGCAACATCCCAGGAGAACGTATTTTTGTACTTGATATTGAGTAACGTAGAACCAGAAAGCGAATAGGGGAAATCCGCACGCTTAAGATATGCGCCCTCGCTGCCAGGCAGGCCTGCATAATGCTCAACGGCTTTGCGCAATTCGGTTGGCGAATGCACGAGCTTATAATCCGCTTTCTTGATGTGGGCGGTATCTTTAATTTTAGCATGTGATTTCAGCCTCTCTGAGTATGGCTCATTATGAATATCTTGATCGTAAAGCAGGGTATCAAAAGCATTCAGGATGACCTTGCTTTCATCAGGATGGACTTCTTTGGTATGGATAATTGCTGTAGTTTGTTGTCGTGATTGATGCTTCTTATCTGACCAGAATTCGAGTTCGCCTGGAAAGATAACATCATGGTCTGAACAGGCTTCCTTGATTTCTGAGACCAGGGTGGGTAAATTACTTGTGATGTCGTTGCCTTCTTCGCTCCAGATAATTACCTTACCGTCCTTTGAATGGTCGCCTCTGATATGGACGCCATCGAACTTCTTCTGAACATAAATGCCTTTTTCGTACCATTCGGGTTTAGCATTTACGACCTCAATGAGTTTGTCTATGCTATATTCTTCGCCTTTGTAATGACCGTGTGCGGGTTTCAATAGCTTGGCAAATTTGAATAATTCCAACTTTTTTGGCATGGACATCAGCACAAGCTCGGGGCCACAGATGACTTCTATTTTCTCATTGTAAATGTCCATATAATCTGTGAACTTACCAGGGTGGCTTTTCTCATCTACAAGATTAATGGATGCATCGGGTAGCCTTTCTTCTTCTTCAAAAGGATAATGAAACCGAAATCTGAACCAATATTTTTCGGGATACATGCGGATAATGCGGAACTCTGTTGAAATGTCCCTGTGATTAGAATTAATAAAAATATCTATGTCGCCTTTCGTCTTGCCCTGTGTGCATAAACCGCCTATAAGACTGACGTATGGTTTAGTGTGATAGAATGATTTGAAATAAGGGAGTATTTCATCGCGCGTAATTTCTTCACCAAGTTCTACTCCGGAGGAATTGACAGGGGCAAGTTCTTCATCAGTCTCTGGTGGAAGTGCCATCTGGTTCTGAACCTCCCTGTTGTTCGGAAAGTTGAATCTGCAGAAGTTGCGTTTGCACGCGGCTTGCCTCTGCTTTCGCTGCTTCATGCTCTGCACGTGCTTCATACAATTTACCGCGAGCTGTATCGACAATGAATATCGAGGGCGTATTCCACTGTATCAGGAAATCATCAATTTTGTGCCCTTTGGATATTTGCTTGGATGCCTGGAAACGTTTAATGATTTGAATTAATATAGGTGTGAGATCGTTGACCTGGATAGCATGAAGGAAATCTGCATAGTCCTTCCTGTCCTTTGATGATGCTTGAACCGCACCGGCTTGTGCGCCCATAAGAATCGAAATAGGTATGTTTGAGCCACCGGAAATTTGTGCCGTAATAACATTATAATATTTCTCCGGATCAAGTGCTCCTGGTCTATCGTGTTGGACTGAACAACCAGGCGTCAATGTGAGAATAGTTTTAGTATTAATTTCGGATACTGTTTCATCAATCGCATTTATTTCCTCTTGTGAGGCATCATCGCCGGGAATGACTGTAGTTAACCCCCCGCCGTGACGGAACATTGCTTGACCGGTGGACCAATCCATGTTCTTCAAAACGGTGAGAACATCGAAAATGCAAAACAGTGCGGATTCGCCTTCGAAATCATCTTCTATAGATGATGGCTGAATATGAGCAAGTCGTGAGGCGTCAATTTTCGAAGAACTCGTTTTCAAATATTTCAGTTCGTAATACGCAAGCTTCTGCGGAAGGATGATGTTATTCAATTCATCCTTCTCTGGAGCCACATAAGAAACCCATTCGTGAGGGATAGAATATAGATAACTGATTTTATCCCCCTCCTTTGTGGGTTTATCAAAGCTATTGCCATCATCGAAACCAATTAACAGACCTGCAGATCCATAAAGCCGCGCCTGAAGATACGTTTTAAATAGGGGATAATGAATGAAGCGTTCATAAATCTGTTGCACTTCTGCGTTAAACTCCTCGTCTTCTTCACCTTCTAATGTAACGCATTTGAATCCTGAACTGAAAACATCGTAGGCAACGTTTATGATGATATTGTGTGCTAATTGATTCCTTTTATACATTGAATATAAATCAGAGTCGGTGATTTTGGCTTGGAAATACCCGATTTCTTTGCCTGTTTTTGTTGGGTGTGGTGTCAGAAACGGGAAGCCGAGTTTTGTTAGTGCTGAATTGAGTGCATCATGGAATAGTTTCCTCATGTTTCTGACTTGGCGTTTAAGTTGTTTAAGTATGAATTAACTTTCTCTTTCTTTCTTCACTAATTGCGAATGATGCTGAGAAGCAGGATGAAGATATAAAGTGAAATCACATGCAAACCTTCCGTCAGTAGAAGGAACACAAAGAAATATTGTGGAGGCTGCGGAAGCGGAGTTGTGGG
>DAOUYX010000147.1 GCA_030665925.1 Methanosarcinales archaeon
ATAACTGCAACACCTTTACCTACTCCCTCTACCATTTCAAAGCCAACATCCGTGCCTGATGCTAATCAGACAACAACACCAACACCAACACCAGCACAAACATCAACATCTGAAGAAAATCAAACGTCAGAAGCTGATGAAGCACAAGTGCCTGGATTTGAACTTGCCCTTTCGTTAGTTATGCTCATGACAGTAGCGTATCTGATAAGAAAAGAAACCCGTTGATTGAAATGAACAAAACCCGAAAAATAGCAATTGCTGCTGTCGCATGCATTGTCCTCTTGGTGGCGGTTTTAGGTGCCGCTTATCTCGGAGGATTAATGGAACAGCTCGAACTCGACGAGTCTAACGAGAATTCTCAGATTTACCCCGGGTATCCGAGAACGATTGAGGATTCCGCCGAGAGAAACGTCACGATATGCAAACCGATAACGAGGATAATTACGCTTACCAGCGATGGTGCAGAAGGTGTCAGAACACTCGGAGCGGTGGATAACATCGTTGGCGTGACTGAGATGATAAACAAAGATGGCAAGGAGTATTTTCCCGAGTTAGAGAATAAACCATCTGTGGGCACGTGGAAGGAATTTGATTACGAGGAGATTGTAGAACTCGCAATGAATAGCACTGATGGTGTTGTTCCGGGGGTACTCGTAATAAGCTACGTGTCCAAAGTTCCCGAGGTTGAAGAGAAATTAAGTTCTTTCGAGAATATTGCAGTCGTTGGACTGGACCTCTACCGAGAAGAGACGCTTGATGCTGAGATAGTAAAGCTCGGTTATCTCCTTGAGCGGGAAGAGGCGGCACAAGATTTCATTGATTGGCGTCAGGAGAAGATAGCTACGGTAAAGAGCGCAGTAGACGGACTTGAGAAGCCGAAGGTGTACATAGAAAAGGGCAGCTCAACGGGGACGGGAGAGCTCGGCACCTATGGAAAAGGTTCTGCATTTAATCTGTTTTGTGAGATCGCCGGTGGGAACAACGTTGCCTCGCACTTCGACACCACGTATCCCAAGGTAGACTGGGAATGGGTAATAGACCAAGATCCGGATATTATAATAAAAGAAGAGCCGAGAACGTTCCTTGAAGTTACAAGCAAGGCAGAAGCGATGAGAGCGGAAGTCCTGAATCGCCCCGGTGCCGAGAACATGTCAGCAATAAAGAATGACCGTGTATACATACTCAACCGCAAGATGGACTATGGATTAGAGAACGTAGTTGGACTCACCTATTGGGCTAAGATTTTCCATCCGAATACCAGTTTAGATCCAGAACTGGTTTACAGAGATTATCTCGAGAAATATCAGGGCTTGAAATATTCTGAAGACAAAATGGTTGTGTACCCGAGTGTGTAAAGGGTTATGATAGGTTAACCTTTAAAGATTATATCACTTAGAGAACAAGATGATTGAGAAAGGAGGAGAGAGAAGGGATGCGTATTAAGAACATCATTGAGGTAGCAGCGGTAATTATAGTCATAATGACAGTAGTGCTCATTGCATTTTCCTCACCGGCGTCTGCATCGCTCTGCAACAGGACTTTCACGTCGACCGGCGGTGTCATCAATTACTCGGGAGGTTTTGCGAGTGGTGGCGATCCTGAAGACGAGGATGCAAAAGATATTTTGCTCGTTTATAATTGGAAGTCCAGAGACGAGACGGGCGGCGAGGAAATAACATTCTTTAATTTGACTAATGGTGGGAGTTTTGCTAACGTGTGGGTTGAGGGACCTTACACGAAATCTGGAAAGCAGTACTCTGGATATGATTTGGATACGGACTCTGTCCCGGCTGGAGATGAGTGGGACGCAGAGGGAAAAAAGACAAGTGGCTACTACAAGGTCTGGGACGATTATGGCAACGGCGGCTGGTTCCAGATTGTAGAGCACGACTTCAAATTGGAGCTGGAAAAGAAGAAGGTGCAAGAGGGTAATATTTTTAGCCTCGAGATAAAGTCGAATGACAGGAAACAAGGTGTAATGAAGCTGACTATTGAAGACGATGATGGATATTCGATAACGAATGCTAACAGAACGGATATTTACAAAATTGGCGTAGAGTACGGAGGGGAGAAGGGGCGTGATTTTATCAAATTTGTTAACGCGCCTGTGGATGGAATAAGCCTTGAAAACGAAAGCATCTTCGATACAACAGAGCTGGACATGGAGGAAGGAAAATACACGATAATCTTAGAAGATAATGCAACATCGGCTGAGGTCAAGGTGAGTATAGAAGTTGAGAAGAAGTATCTGGACGTGGAGTGTAACGAAGAAGTCGTGATGGGCAGCGATATTATTCTAATAATAAAGAGTTCGTTCTATGAGGAGCAAGCAACCGTTACAGTCGAGAATTTTCCAAAAGAGGACCGGAGTATAACCCTTGACGAGGACGGCAAGAAAAAGGTAAAGATTCCAACAGAAAATCTGGACTATGGAACATATAAGATAACGGTTGAAATTTGCGACTATGACATGAAGGAAACCAAATATGTGGAGATAAAGAAAGAAGGATCAAGCTTAGAAGTGCCGGATAATGCAACTGTGGGAGATATTGTGCATATAGGGGGAAGTTCGGACTTTGGTGATTTAGCCGTTTTCGTAATTGACGATATCTTCAAAGGCGAAGCACGAATAAGTGATGGTAAATTCGAATGGGACTGGGACACAAGTGGTGAACTCGCCGGCTATAGAGAGATAGAGGTGTTTATAGTAAACGAATCTTTCTCTGAAGAGTTCGTAAGTGAAGAATGGCAGAAAAATGAGGGAGTGGACGCATCTGCGGGTATATTCTTGCTTCTGCCAATGTTTAGCATGACCGTCCCGGAAGACATAGCCGATGGCGACAACGTTGTAATAAGTGGTACCGCTATCGGCGCCGACCACGTTTATGTTATCGTGATCAACTACAAAGGCGAAGTGATGTTCCCACCAAATGGAATTGCAAGGGCAACTCCTGTTGACGATGGCACGTGGGAGGAACAAATTAGCGACCTCGACAACGGGAGATACGCCGTGATTTCTATGGACAAAGGACGGGATGAGGCAACTAATGCTATGGATAATGGTGAGTGGGCAGCAGGTGGCGAAGGTAAGACGATGGAGCAGAGAGTGGCGATTCTCGAAGCCGCGATAACTTCTGCAGGCAGCGACGACATGTTCGAGCTTGCATACTTCTCTGTTTCAACACCACAAGTCAGTTTGGACCTACCGGAAACTGCAGAAGTAGATGATGAGATACTGGTGACGGCTGAGACGAACATAAAAGATGGAGAAAAAGCGTTTTTATCGCTATCATTCAATTCGAACATCATAAAGACGACTTCTACGCTCGTCGAAGACGGCCGCGTGAATGCAAACATCAATACGAGTGGTCTTCAGCCCGGCAGATATAATGTGGCGGTGTACATCAGTGGAAGAGCCTCTGATGAAACGGAGGTGATACTGGTGGAGAAGAAGAAGGAGGAGGAGAAAGAAGGTAGTAAAGAATCGATACCGCAAAACGAATCTGTGACTGAGCCGGAAGCAGGAGTAGAAGCGAATGAAAGTGTAGGTGAAGGAAATGAGAGTCCGGAAGAAGAGGAACGGAAAATACCCGTGAATGCGTGGGATGTGGTTATCGCCCTCGTCATGACAACTCTTGTATCAGTCGGTATGAAGCGTAGACGTCATAAATATTAATCGGAACATACGGCTCAAAATCTGCTTCCACCACTCTTTGCTCCTTTGCCGGCGGTATTAATATCTTTGTTTTCACAATTTCCTGGGAATTGCATTTCCTGAAGACATGGTTTTTGTGTACCCGAAACCATCCCAGAGTTAGTAACACAGATAAATAATTTTCCGATATTATATTATAAAAAATTGAGTATTTATATTATGAAGATCGGTATTTAAAACAGGAGGTAAAAAAATAAGATGAAAAGAAAAGCGGCTGTGGTGGTGTTAACGATATTTTTGTGCAGCGTATTCGTTGCAAGTGGCTCAGCACAAGCGAGTATCGTCAGTGATTAT
>DAOUYX010000117.1 GCA_030665925.1 Methanosarcinales archaeon
TTTACAGATCAGATTACCTCAAGCACATGGATCGCCCAGCAGAGGAGCGAAGCGTAGATGCCGTTCTTCTTACCCATGCACATGCAGACCATGCACAGTACATCCATTTCTTGCGGACGGATATTCCCATTTACTGCACGGAAGCGACAAGAACCATTCTTCAGGTCTTAGAAGAAACAGGCAGCAATCCGTTATCAGACTTAATTACCGCCTGTGACGCATTTACCTTTTACACTAATAAAAAAGGAAACTTGAGCAGAGTAACAAGGAGAAATACAGAGTTTATCCATGAGCGAATTTATCACGTAATGGAACCCGAGGCTAAAGTCAAGATCGGCTCGTTAGAGATCGAGATGGTCCCCGTGGATCATTCTTTACCCGGCGCATGTGGCTACATCATTTATTCTGACGAAGGAAACTTAGTTTACACGGGCGATATTCGCTTTCACGGCTACAATCAAGCGTTAAGTAAACAATTTGTTGAAAAAGCTCAAGCCGCTAAGCCAAAATGGCTCGTATCCGAAGGCACACGAATTGATAACGCGCGAACAGACAGTGAATCAGGCGTAAAGCAAGAAATCACGCAGTTGATTGCCACAGCGAAAGGCTTGGTCTTTGCTGAACACCCAATCAGAGACCTGGATCGAGTGAATACTATTTTTGAAGCTGCTCGAACGAATAATCGAGCTTTTGTGGTGCCCTTAAAACTTGCGTACCTTATAGAAGCGTTGGGCGATTTGGCTCCTTTCTCGCTCAGTAACGTAAAGATTTTAGTTCCGAAGAAGAGTTGGGGTTTGATCGGCAAGGACGGAATTGATTGGAAACTGGTCGAGCGGGATTATGCAAATTGGGAAAAATTATTTATCAATAGAGAAAATTCAATAACTTGCAAAGAGTTGCAGAAATATCCAGAGCGATACGTGGTCTCCATGAACCTCTGGGACATAAATCAACTTACCGATCTCCAACCAGAAGCAGCTATCTGGATAAAATCATCCTGTGAACCGTTCTGTGAAGAGATGGAACTGGATGAGGAAAGAAAAAGGAACTGGTTAGATCATTTTGGAATTGAAGAATATTTTGCGCATGCTTCCGGTCATGCTTCGGGACCCGAACTAAAAGCACTTATTAACGCGATAAATCCCGATCGGCTGTATCCCGTGCATACCGAACATCCCGAGCTGTTTAAGGATTCCTTTAAGAGCACGGAGCTGGTTGAGCTGGGGAAGAAGTATGAGATATAAGTTTAGCTGAGCAGTACTTTCTTTCGGATGCGCAATTTGACCTTGTTAGATTAACCGCAGAGCTCACAGAGAACACAGAGAATGTAGCGGATATAGTCAGTCATCACAAATTAACCCGAATTTATTGTGCCAAAAAGTCAGTGTAAATCTGTGTCTGGGAGTTAAAAAGACACTGATTAACGCAGATTAACACAGATGACAGGATCACCTTTATTTTCGGCGGAAACGAATGTGATTGACTATAACCGTTCATTCAAGTTCTAAGTTACATATTTCCTCTGCGAACTCAGCGTTCTCCGCGGTAGTGTAAATTTGAAATGTGACATTGTCAAGTTATAACTTCGCGTGCCATTACATAATTAATTACAATGTCTTCTACTTCGCTCTACCACAAAACGTTAACAGAGACCTTAGCGAAGGAGCTGAAAATAGCGACAGAGGCGAGGAAGAAGGGTTTGGATCCCGCACTGACTCCTGAAATAAACATTACGAAAGACCTTGCGGAACGCGTGGAGGCACTCATCGGCATAAAAGGCTTGAGCTCTCGGATACGGGAATTAGAGCGAGAAGGGTTGGGTAGAGAAGAGATAGCGTTACGAATAGGTACTGACTTCGCGGACGGCAGATTCGGTACGTACAAAAGGATTGAAATTATAGAGCACGCGGTGCAAACCGGAGTGGCAATACTCACGGAAGGTGTGGTTGCAGCGCCTATTGAAGGAATCGCACGTGTTGAATCGGATAGAAACGATGACGGAAGCGAGTACATCAAGATATTTTATTCCGGTCCGATAAGAAGTGCAGGAGGAACCGCTCAGGCGCTCTCGGTATTAGCTGCGGATTATATAAGAAGGAGAGTGGGCTTTGCGGCGTACCATCCGCGAGAAGATGAGATATGCCGGTACGTTCTGGAAGTCTCGGTCTATGAGCGGATAAGTGGGTTGCAATACACGCCGACCGACGAAGAGATAAGAGAAATTGTGCGGAGTTGCCCCATCTGTATTGACGGCGATCCTACCGAAGAGATCGAAGTGGGGGGCTATAAAGACCTCGAACGGGTCGCAACAGATAAGGTACGGGGTGGGATGGTGCTTGTACTCACGGAAGGGGTCGCAATGAAGGCACCGAAGATCAAACGGCACGTTGATCGCCTTGGGCTCGAAGGCTGGGACTGGATAACAAAGCTGGTGAAATCAAAGGGTGAGAAACGAAAGAAGAGTTTCTTAGCAGACTTAATCGCCGGGAGACCAGTATTCGGGCGTCCATCGGCGAAGGGTTCGTTTAGGCTTCGATACGGACGCGCACGCAATACCGGACTTGAAACTGTGGGATTAAACCCAACGACAATGTCTTTGCTTGGATTCACCGCTGCAGGAACGCAGATAAAGCCGGAACTGCCGGGTAAGGCGGGCTGTGTTGTCCCTGTCGACTCGATTGAAGGACCAACGGTGAAATTGAACGACGGCTCACTCGTTAGATTAGATCAAACTCAGGAGACGATGCAGGATGCAAGATGCAAGTTAAACCAGTATCCTGCAGCCCAAGATAAGTTCTGGGATGGAATAGCAGAGATAGTGGATTTAGGAGAGATACTTATTGATTACGGCGATTTCTTAGAAACCGGACATCGGTTAATGCCCGGTGCGTACGCGCATGAATGGTGGTTAAAGGAGTTAGAAACGAGATCAAAGGATGAGGCAGCGAAATGGCGTTTGGAACCACCGGGTCAAGCAGAGGCAATAGAAATCGCGTCTCGTTATGCGATGCCACTCCATCCTGCATATACATACTTGTGGGAGGACGTAACCGAGGCGGATAAAGAATATTTGATGGATTATATCTGCGAAAAGGGGATTGTAGATGAAAGAACACTCTTTATTCCCAATGACGATGCTGGGAGAGTAAAGCGTATTCTGGAGGATTTGCTTGTCCTGCATCAAACTCAAGAGAAGATGCAAGATGCAAGATGCAAGATGCAAGTCAAACCTGTATCCAGTATCCAGTATCCTGCATCCAGAGGTAAAAAAGGCTTTTTAGCAATCGCCGAGCCGAATGCGTTGTTACGATGTTTAGGAATAAACGAGGATTTTAAGAGAGACAAATCGGTACGGCTAAAGACGAGGAACAAAGCGCCGACACGAATCGGCATGCGGATGGGGAGACCGGAGAAATCGAAAGAAAGAAGGATGAAGCCCGCTCCTCATTCGCTCTTTCCTCTTGGTGAATACGGAGGAAAGAACCGGTCACTGAAGGAAGCTTTGAAGAATGAAGTAATAGAGGTAGAGCTACAGGCGATAGGACGGGCCGACCACAATAAGATAAACAAAACCAGGAATAAGAACCGAGGTGCGAAAAAGAGCATTGATTTGTGGAGCTATTACCAGAAAACGATGAAAAGGCTGGGTGAGAATTCTACGAACTCCAATAAACTGGATGTAAAATGCGTGAAAGGACTTATATCAAAGCAGAAAGTGGCTGAGCATCTCGGTAAGGGGATTTTAAGGGCGAAGAATGACGTGGTCGTGTTTAAGGACGGCACGATACGCTATGACTTCACGAATTTACCGCTTACGCATTTCAAACCCGGAGAAATAGGCTTGAGCGTGGAAAAAGCGCGAGAGTTGGGATATTCGCACGATATAAACGGCGAGGAGCTGCGGACCGACACGCAAATAGTAGAGCTCAAGCAGCAGGATATTGTTATTTCGCTTGACGCTGCGTCGTATTTACTGAAGGTGTCGCAGTTTGTGGATTCGCTTCTCACCAAATTCTACGGCTTAGCGTCCTATTACGGTGCGTCACGCAAGGAGGACCTCATAGGGCAACTCGTGCTCGGATTGGCGCCGCATACTTCCGCGGGAATATTGGGACGGATAATCGGATTCACGAGGGCTTCGGCTTGCTATGCGCATCCGTTTTTCCACGCTGCGAAGCGCAGAAACTGCGACGGTGACGAAGACTCCGTCCTCCTTCTGCTGGATGCACTGCTCAATTTCTCCCTGTTCTTCCTGCCGGAAAAAAGAGGCGGCAAAATGGACGCCCCTCTTGTGCTCGTTCCGTTCATCAATCCAAAGGAGGTGGACAAGGAAGCACGTAACGTCTCTGTAGCACGCGAATATCCACTGGAGTTCTACGAAGCGGCTTGCGCGGGTAAGCATCCCAAAGAGGTGGAAATAGAGACTGCCGCGAGTAGAATAGAGAAACCGAAGGATGCGTACGGATTTGGTTATACGCATGAGACCACGGATATCGCTGCGGGTCCTTTAAATTCGTTGTATAAGCAACTGGGCACAATGGTAGATAAAATGGAGGCGCAGTTGCGATTAGCGAGGATGATACGAGCGGTAGACGAGCGTGAAGTCGCGGAAACGGTCATAAAAAACCATTTCCTCAGAGATATAAAAGGTAACCTCCGTGCGTTTGGCTCGCAGAAGATGCGGTGCAGCAAATGTAACGCAAAATATCGCAGGGTACCATTGAGTGGCACGTGCAAAAGGTGCGGTAGTAAAATAGTTCCTACCGTGCATGCGGCGAGTATAAAGAAGTATCTCGGTGTCTCGTTACGCATAGCGAACGAGTACCACGTATCAGATTACACGAGACAGCGGCTGGAGTTGTTAGATAAGGACGTAAACTCGCTCTTTCCCGTTGCGGAGGAGAAGCAGAAAGCATTATCAGACTTCATGTAAAACCTTTTCTTAAGAAGAAAAGCTTTATCAAAAGAACTTAGTTTTGGATTAAACCTTTTTCTAAAAGGGTTGACTTATCAACCCTCCCAACCAAAAATTCAAAAAGAAGAGGTTTGTAAATGCCTTTTCTAAAACGAGTTTGAAAGAAAAGTGTCATGCAAACTTTCATAAAGGTAGTGCTATATATGTATAGATTGTAGGGGGGGGGATTAAACAAATACGAAACATATTAACACAAAAATTTTGCGTGGAATTATAATTATTCTCGTAAACATGTCCATTGCAGGCGATTTGCTTGCACCGGGTGGAGGAGCGGTTAAAAACGACGAGAAGG
>DAOUYX010000174.1 GCA_030665925.1 Methanosarcinales archaeon
TCTACCAATCCCGATGGAAAACACGTCTTCGGCAACTGGGACATGCACGAATGCTTACCCGAGCAGTGCTATCACTTCTATGAGCTCTATCCCTCCACAAACGGGTTTTCAGTGAAGTGGGTGGATGAGCTAAGGATTTACAGCGGGGGATACACCGGCGAGCACGGCGATCCGGCGAAAGCTATGCCTACGCCTACGCCCGCGTCACGTTCAATACCTGGATTTGAGCTCGTATTTGCGCTTATCAGCTTGTTAGTGGTTGCGTTCACGTTACTGAGGAGGGAAAGATAATGGAAAAAGGCAAAGTTTTCGGACTGTTCATTGTGGCGGTTGCGGTGGTCTGTATCGGTGGTATTGCGGCGGTTGCGTATTTAAACCCGTTTGGAGCACCGGAGGATGCCGTTGACTGGAACGTGACATTGATAGGGTGCGGCGGCGAGGAGAAAGTGCTGACGTTTGATGAAATCAGAGCGATGCCTTCTTACAAGGGCTACGGCGGGTTCTTCACTACGGTTGGCGTGGTAAACGGGCCGTATAAATGCAAAGGCGTGCCCTTGAAGGACCTCTGCGAACTCGTTGGCGGACTCGATGCGTCAAACACTGTCTGGGTATCGGCACCCGACGGGTATTTAATGACCTTCAGCTACGACCAGGTCAACGGCGATTTCCGCACTTACGATTCTGCAACGTTTAAGGAGGTGCCACACGAGGATTTAACGCTAATATTGATGTACGAGCAGGATGGTGCACCGCTGTCCGATTACGACGGCAGACCGCTCAGACTCGCGATCGTATCATCGTCATCAAGCGAGGAGTTCCTAACGGAAGGGCATAGCTGGGTGAAATGGGTGAATAAAATAGAGGTCCGAACACCCGCTGCGAGCGCGTAGCGGAATGAAAAGTGATTTGTCAAATGATAAAAGCTAAGCACATTGTCGTACTGGCACTAATCGCTGCGGTGGTTCTGAGTGCCGCGTGCATCTCTCAGGATCACGGGAAGAGCAAATTGAAGGTCATTTATGCCGGTAGTCTGATTATCCCGTTTGGCGAGCTGGAGCAGGCGTTTGAGAGCGAGCATCCAGACGTGGACGTGCTGGTAGAGGGGCACGGAAGTATCCAGGCGATTCGGCATATAACCGATGTGCACGAGGAGTACGACGTGATCGCCGTGGCAGACGATTCCTTAGTACCTGCAATGATGTACCCCGAGTATGCGGACTGGTGTGTGCGATTCGCAACGAACCAGATGGTCATTATGTACACCAACAGGAGCAACTACGCAGATGAGATAAACGACTCGAACTGGTATGAAATCCTCGCGCGACCGGACGTAAAATTCGGCTTCTCGAATCCCATGTTCGATGCCTGCGGATACAGAACGCTGATGCTAATCCCGCTCGCGGAATCGTACTACGGCAATCAAACGATCTTTGACGAATTGATCGCGCGCAATTTCGACCCGCCGTTGCCGCTGATTAAGGATAACGGCACGTACACGGTGGTGGTGCCCGAAGTATTCGAGCCGCAGGGAGATAAAATCGCCGTCCGGGGCGGGAGCGTGCAGCTAATAGCTCTGCTCGATTACGGCGGCATTGACTACGCCTTTGGATACAAGAGCGTGGCTCAGCAGCACGAACTGCGGTATTTGGAGTTGCCTGCGGAGATAGATTTGAGTTCGCCGGACTACTGTGAGACGTACAATAAAGCTAAAGTTACGCTTGGATTTCAACGCTTTACGTCCGTGGATGTTGAGCGTATCGGGCGACCGATCTTCTACGGGATAACCGTCCCGAAGAACGCACCGAATCCCGAGTTGGGTGTAGAGTTCGTGAACTTCGTGCTGAGCGAGGAGGGGCAGAGGATTCTCCAGGACAATAATCAGCCGACTATCCCGCCCGAAGCGGACAATTCGGATAAAATACCCGAAAACCTTAGATACGTAGTTATAAAAGAGATAAAAGAGTAGTGGAGAGGGAGGACGGATGAACTCACTTTCAGGATGGCCCGGGACGGAGAGGATAAAGCGGGAGAAGATTTACATCCTTTTCCTCTTTTTAGGGCTCGTTCTTGTTGCTTTTGTCTTTATTACAATTGGAAACATGTATTACAAGCAAGTGGAAGACTTCTCCGGGTTAATTGATGCTGCAACGGACCCCGTGGTTCTAAAAGCAATAGCGATAAGCGTAACTATGGCACTGGCTTCCACCATAATCGCGTTCTTTTTTGGCGTCCCCTTAGCGTATTTCCTCGCACGGAAGGAGTTCATGGGTAAGAGCATTATAGAAGGTATTGTGGATATTCCCCTGGTGGTTCCACATATTGTAGCTGGAATTGCGTTGTATGGGGTGTTTATGCGGTATGGATTGATCGGTGCACCGCTTAGAAAATTGGGGATCGTAATTACGGATGCGTATCCCGGAATCGTGGTTGCGATGCTCTTCGTGAGTCTCCCGTATTTGGTAGATACTGCGAGAGAAGGATTCAAAGAGGTGGATCCGAGATTAGAGAATGTTGCTCGCTCATTGGGCGCATCTCATTGGAGAACGTTCAGAGAGATAACGTTCCCGCTTGCTTTCCCCTCCATATTTAGTGGTGCGATTCTGAGTTGGGGGCGAGCGATAAGCGAGTTCTCCGCTATTCTAATCATCGCATACCACCCGATCTCCGCACCAATTTTAATTTACGAGAGGTTTACTTCGTTTGGATTACCGGCATCAAGACCGATTTCGGTTTTGCTGATCTCGATTTGTCTGGTTATTTTTATAGCTTTGAGGATGCTCCAGAGGAGATGGAAATAAATGATAGAAGTACGAGCTTTATACAGGGATTGGAAAGAGTTCTCCCTTAAAGATATAAACTTAGCGATTGAAAGAGGGGAATATTTCGTTGTTCTGGGTCCCACTGGTGCTGGGAAGACATTACTGCTTGAGACGATTGCGGGTTTTTATTTCCCGGATGGAGGGGGAATCTGGATAGAAGGGCAAAACGTAACGAATCTACCACCAGAGAGAAGGAGGATCGGCTTTATTTATCAGGATTATTCCCTCTTCCCACATTTGAACGTTGAGCAG
>DAOUYX010000038.1 GCA_030665925.1 Methanosarcinales archaeon
TTTCAGGTGTTTGAGGGCATTACCATCCTTTACAGCGGATCGGAGATGGTGGTGGTCTTGAACTTAAGACCGATTCACGGGAAAATCCTCGCATTGCTCGGTCGTGAGTATGAGAGGATATATTGCACCAGTTATGGATAAATCAAGAGGAAAGGAGGAATAAGGAGGATAATATGCACATACGAACATGAATGCATGATGAATCTTATTTGACAGGTTCATAGCTATCCAAATTGACTTTTAATTAAAGAAACGGAAAGAATATTTCAATGTTCCGAATTCCAGAAACGCATCCTCGATACGGGTCTTTAATGAAACGGGAAAAGCTTGTAAACGGCATAGAAGCTGGGATAACCAGCATACAAGGGTTAATCGCACATGGTCGTGGTGAAGCTTTTGATTATCTGATCGGCGAGCGGACGTTACCGGCTGCGAGAAGAGCGACGGAAGCTGCCGCTGCTTTATTGCTCACCGCACGGAAGCCTGTGATCTCCGTGAATGGCAATGTCGCAGCGTTAGTCCCGGAAAAGGTGATCGAGCTGAGCGAATTACTAAACGCGCCGTTAGAGGTAAACATCTTCTACTGGACGGAAGCGCGAGTGCGAAAGATAAAGGAGCACTTAGAGCAGCACGGCGCTACGAACGTGCTGGGTGCTAAAGCAGATGCGAGAATACCTGGCATAGAGCATGCACGTGCAAGGGTTGACTACGAAGGGATTTACACTGCGGACGTGGTTCTTGCGCCGTTAGAAGATGGAGATAGATGCGAAGCGCTCATCGCAATGGGCAAGAAGGTGGTAACCATTGATTTGAATCCGTTATCAAGAACGTCTAAGCATGCGACCGTGAGTATTGTGGACGATATAGAAAGAGCAGTGAAGAACCTTATTTCGATGGTTAAAGAGAAGAAGAGCGGCACGGTAAAATTATTAGAAGATTACGATAATGAGGCAAATTTAAAAGAAGTTATCAAAGAGATCGCAGAGCGGTTGCAGGACGAGGATTTACGAGAACAATGATTTACCTTCGCGATAACCGATTGAAGAGCCCCAGCAGCACTGACTCACGCTCCTTTTGTACCATCTCTTCCCATCTCTCTTCCGCCTTCGCGAGTTCATCAGCCTTAAAACCAGCCTTCGAGATCTCTCGCAATTTCTCTAACTCACCGTAATCCAGCCAGACACCGCCGCACTTCAAGCAGACGTCTACTTCTATGTCTTCTGCGGTCTCGATGTCCATTAACCATCCACATCTGGAGCATACCAGTTTGCTCTTGCTCTGAGTGCCAATATGCTTCGTCAGATAATCCGATAGTTTTCTATCTTTCAGCAGCTTCTTCAATTCCCCGTGGTCTAACCAGATCCCGCCGCACTTGGGGCAGGTATCTATAACGATGTTCGGACCAAAGACTTCTACCGCCTCTTGTCTCATCGTAACCCAGCATTTTGGGCATTCGAGCTTCCTACCCCTCAACTCGTTTTTTGGTGGCATATTCTACTTGCTCCGTTATTACACGGTATCGCATAAATAGCTTCTAATGTGCTGCGATAATTACGGTTTTGCGCAGCTCGAAGACCCTGGACTGGACAATTGGAGTGTTCAGACGGGCTTTTTACGGTCTGCTATCAATTGCCCTTCCACACCGACATTTTCAGGCGGATTTTCCCGTATGAGCACGACGATGTGCGGGATTCCGTATACCTCAACTGCAACGTCTGTGAGTTTCTTCACCAACCGTCTCTTTCGCTCGACATCTATCGGTGGCCCGTCTACCATAATCGTTGGCATCGCAAATTTACCTCCTTTATTTCTATCGGTTTAGTTATCATAAAGCTTTACATCCTTATTGAACGTAATTCATTTAATTCATGGATAGTTTTTCATTAACCTCCCTTTCGTTTAACGTTTCGAGCATATACGACGTTGCAACCGAAGGGAGCAATGTCCCGAAGGGCAAGGGCATAAGCCCGTAGCGTATATGCTGTGTTAGGTGAAGTTGGCTGGCTAACCGACTTTAAGACTTCGATACCTTCTGGCTTATCATCTAAACATCTCTTTTCCCTCATATCTTCTCCCCAACTAAGATCAAGTCCTCTGCCATTCCAATAACTGAGGGTTCGCTACGCAAACACCTCTTTATCTCAAAAACTTTAGAGAATAATTCTTCACTCCATTCCTTCGCTTCTTGAATTTCTTTTGGGATGAACTCCATAAATCTACCATGGATTCCAATAACTTTTATGCTATTTCTCTCAAATAATTCTTTCAGTTCTTCAGGGCTAAATACTCTTCCCCAGTCTCCATGCCTATCATAGGCATAATTCAATTCAAACCTGACCAACTTCAGTGCTACTTCCGGATTCCTGCTAAATTCACGCATTGCGGCTCGATAACGGCCGAAGGCATCAACGATGATTTTCCCGCCATTTTTTAACACCCGAGTAAGTTCCCTTGCTGCCTTTGAGGAATCAGCAAGAGAGAGGGGAGCGGCGAGACAGATAATAAGATCAGATAACTCATCTTCATATGGAAGAGACGCAATATCTGCCTCCCTGATCTCCACCTTTTCCAACAATCCTTCCCTTCTCAACTTCTCCCTCGCTACATCTAACATACCAGTTGATAGATCACAAAGGGCAACCTGATATCCCATCCTTGCCAAGGGCAATGTCGTCCTACCCGTTCCTCCACCTGCATCCAAAATCCTTGCGTCTTTCTGCTTGGGTAGATGTTTCCTTATCAGTTCCCGGCGAAAATACTGTTCCTGTTTGCTCTCAAATGTCTCTCCGAACTCATCATAAGTAGTTGAGAGTTCATCATATTGCCTTTTAACATCCTTGAGCTTTCTAGGTTTATCCTCTAACATTTTTCACTCCCCGCAAACATACCAGCCAATTTCGCCTAACTTCGGTATATCCAAACTCGAGTTCGTATATACCTCCCTCTGGATGAACTTCACTTATCTTCACCCACCACCTCTTGACCCGAGATATAGTCTAATGGACTTTTTATTTTGCTTAAACCCTTATTACTTACATGCGTAAATATCACTGCCGTTTTTGAACTCTTGCGTTCCAGTAGTTCTTGAATATACAACTTTATAATATCGAAGAACTTTAACATGAATCGCGAATATATATTCATATATATCATGCCAGGTAGAAGACGATGCAGATGCGTGGGCTTTCAGCCGCATTTCCTTTACTTCGAGCCGCGGTTCAAGCCGAGGCAAGGAGATGAAACTTCCAGTGCCGATATGGGCGAAAGCATATTGAAGGTAGAGGAGCTGGAGAGTATAAGACTGAAAGACCATCTACGGCTGAGTCAGGAGGAAGCTGCGGAAAGAATGGGTGTTTCGCAACCTACTTTCCACCGGATATTAAGCGAAGCGCATCGAAAAATAGCAGAAGCCTTTGTCGAAGGGAGGGCTGTTCGGATAGAAGGAGGTAACTATATAATAACCAAGGATGAAACGTCCGTGCCTCCTTCAAAGCTGCCATCACCTGGCTGGCGGGTAGGACGGTATGGGCGTGGTAAAGTACTTTAATTTGTGGTTTAATGCATGGTTAGGAGTGATAAATGGAATATGGCTGCAGAAAAAGAAGAAGAGATGAAGAAGAGGATGGAGAAGGAAGGAGAGGCAGTAGATGCGAGCATGGAGAAGGTAAAGCATAAGATAATGGTAATGAGTGGCAAGGGGGGCGTGGGAAAAACAACGGTAGCAGCGAATCTTGCGTTCGCTCTCGGTATGAGAGGTTTAGACGTTGGATTGATGGATGCAGATATACACGGACCGGACGTGCCGAAGATACTGGGGATAGAGGACAAGCGACCTGAGATAAAAGAAGATAAGATCTATCCGGTTCCCGTTACGCCAAGGCTGAAAGCGATGTCCATAGGGTTTCTGATACCTGACAGAGATTCCGCAATCATCTGGCGAGGTCCGATGAAGATGAATGCGATACGGCAATTCCTTTCAGACGTGGAGTGGGGTGAGATGGACTACTTGATTGTTGACCTTCCACCGGGGACGGGCGACGAACCGCTGAGTGTTGCACAGTTGATAAAAAAAGTGGACGGTGCGATAATCGTGACAACGCCGCAGGATTTAGCGTTACTTGACTCACGAAAGGCGGTAAACTTCTCAGGTATCCTGAAAGTGCCGGTTATAGGCATAGTAGAGAACATGAGCGGTTTTGTGTGTCCGTACTGTGGCAAAGAGATAAACATTTTCAAGTATGGCGGTGGCGAAAGAGCGGCGGGTGAATTGGGTGTGCCGTTTCTTGGACGAGTGCCGTTAGACCCGAAGATGGTAGAAGCTGCGGATAACGGAACGCCGTTTGTTGTGCAAAAGGAATCGAAAGTAAAAGAGGCATTTGAGCACATCGTGGAGAATGTGCGAGCATTTGTGGAAGGCAAGGAAGATAAGAAGTAAGTTTTATATATTGTTATGAATATATATTCATATATAGAAGAAAAAAATCAAAAGGGGAAAGGCGAAAAAAAAGATGAAGATATGTGTAACGGCGACGGCGGGCGATTTGAATGCGCAGGTAGACCCGCGATTTGGAAGAAGTCAATACTTCGTAATCGTTGATTCTGATACGATGGCTTTCGAAGCGATGGTAAACGAAGCCATGAACGCACCAGGTGGTGCGGGGATTCAAGCGGCGCAAGCAATGGTTAACAAAGGAGTGGACGTAGTCATCTCAGGGAACATGGGTCCCAATGCTTTTCAGGTGCTCTCCACCGCGGGCGTGAGAATTGCAACTGGTGCGTATGGCACGGTGAAAGAAGCAGTTGAGATGTATAAAAGTAGTAAGCTAAGCGAGACGGGGGCTTCGACCGTTGCCGCTCATGCCGGTATGGGTATGGGTGCTGGAGCTGGACTGGGCACTGGATCTGGTACGGGCGTGGGCATGGGCATGGGAGGCGGACGAGGCGGCGGCGGAGGTCGTGGCATGGGTAGAGGCATGGGCAGAGGTATGGGACTTGACATGCAACAGCAACCAATGCCTCAGCAACCGCAGCAAGCGCCACAAGCACCTCGAACGAAAGAAGAAGAACTCGAACAGCTATCGAATATGGCAAGTAGGTTGGAAAAAGAGATGGTTGAAGTGAAGAAAAGAATAGAGGAACTTAAAAAGAGGTGATAAAAATGCCGAGAGGAAGAGGATTTGGAAGAGGTTTTGGGATTGGCTTTGGATCTGGTAGAGGAATGGGCAACCCATATCCATTCTGCCGGAACTTCCCATGGCTTCCCAGATGGTGGTGGACCGGGATGTACGGACCGATAGCTCCGTCAACATACCCCGTGCCTTACTATGGCTATCCCTATAGGAGGTGGATATAATAAAATGAGCGGAATGGGCAGAGGCGGAGGCAGAGGTCAAGGAATAGGACGAGGCGGTCAAGGTCAAGGAAGGATGGGCGGCAGCGGCTTGGGACCAGGCGGAGACTGCAAATGCCCCAATTGCGGCTATACCATGCCACATCAAGTCGGAGTACCGTGCTATCAGCAGACCTGCTCCAAATGCGGAAGTAAGATGGTGAGACCGTGAGGCAATTTTTGGTCGAACTCTTTGTTAAAAAGTTTTTTAGGAGGTGATAAGCAAAATGGGAGGAAATAGACACAGATATATGTATTACATGACTGGTTTGCCAGGCTGGATGAGATTTGGATATTCACCGGGCTGGGCAGGAAGAAGTCCAACCGGAATGCCGCCAGGTGCACAGTATCTCACGCAGACAGGACAGATGCCACAGTTTGCGTCCTGGATACAGCAGCAAGCACCAGCAGCCGCAGGAGTAGGTGCGGGTGTAGGAGCGCCTGTTACACCAGTGGGCATGCCGACGATGCCGAAGGAGCAGGAGATTTCAATGCTTGAATCGCAGGCGAATATGCTTGGCGACCAGTTAGAGCAGATAAAGAAGCGATTGGAAGAGCTTAAGAAGTAAATCAGATAGCTCTTCCATCTTCTATTTTTTTTTAAAATTGTGAACTTGTTGTGTTAGATTAGGATAATGGAAATGGATAAGGATACACGAAAGGAAGGGTTAAGAGTGGAAGATTTGGAATCAGCAGATTTAGACGAGCTTGTAGGTAGTATAGAGGAGACAATAAGGAAGGAGGAGCGCGAGATATACACTGAGAGGACTCTGGCGGAAGCTTACAATCCGAAGAACGTAGGTGAGTTGGAGAATCCTGATGGCACAGCCCGAGTAACGGGTCCCTGTAGCGATACCGTACAGATACACTTACAAGTGGAGAACGGTAGAATCGCGGACAGTAAATTCATAACCGATGGTTGCGGCGCTTCAACGGCGTGTGGAAGTGTCGTTACCGAACTGGTGAAAGGTAAAACAGTCGAAGAGGCTTTCACTGTAGGGGATAGGGAAGTTCTGTCGGTTTTGGGTGGCTTACCAGAGGAGAATATTCATTGCGCTCTGCTTGCAACGAACACGCTCAGAGCAGCTCTGGAGGATTATAAGAATAAGAAAGAAGGGGAATAAAGGAAGAAAAAAGGAGATGAAGATATGAAACTATGCATTCCCACGCTGGGAAATGGAGGATTGGATGATCTTGTAAGTGAGCATTTTGGAAGAGCGCCGACTTTTACCGTTGTGGACATGGTGAATAACGAGGTGAACGTAGTAGGGAACACGGGCGAACATTTTGGCGGTGTGGGAAATACACCGGAACTCGTAGCTGGCGCAGGCGCGGAAATAATGCTCTGTTCTGGATTGGGACCGCGTGCAATCAGCGCGTTTGAACAGTTGGGGATAGAGGTGTATGTGGGCGCCAGTGGCACGGTGAAGGATGCAGTAAACGCTTTTCAGGCAGGGAAGCTTGCTGAAGCCAGTGACGCCAATGCGTGTCAGTCGCACAGGCATTAAAACCCCGAAATGATCATTTCGGTAGCAAGCGGTAAGGGCGGCACGGGCAAGACCACCGTTGCCGTCAATCTTGCTCTGGCACTTTCGAATACACCAGTGCAGTTGCTCGATTGCGATGTCGAAGAGCCGAATGCGCATATCTTCCTTAATCCTGCGATCGAGGAGACAAAACCGGCGCAGACTCTGGTGCCAAAGGTCAATTACGAGTTGTGTGATTACTGCGGTAAGTGCGCTCCCGCATGTGAATATAACGCCCTTGTGGTAGTGCCCCAAAAAGAAGTCATGGTGTTCCCCGAACTCTGCCACGGCTGTGGGCTATGCTCCCTGGTCTGCCCGCAGGATGCGATCAGCGAGGAACCGAGGGAGATCGGCGTTATCAAAAAGGGAACGAGCGGTGACGGTACAATAGACCTTGTGTACGGGCTGCTGAATATCGGCGAAGTGATGGCAACACCGCTGATAGACCAGGTGAAAGCGGAGCTTAATCCGGCGAAGACCGTGATTATTGATGTGCCGCCAGGAACGGCATGCCCGGTAATTGCAGCGGTACAAGGCAGTGACTACTGTATTCTCGTGACCGAGCCCACGCCGTTTGGACTCTACGATTTGAAGCTTGCGGTTGAGGTGCTCCGAGTGCTCAAGATTCCGTTCGGTATAGTCGTCAATAAAGCAGGGATTGGGGATCGGAAGGTTTACGAGTACTGCGAGAATGTGGACATTCCAATTTTACTTGAGATTCCGCATGACAAACGAATTGCACGGTGCTATTCCGAGGGCGTGCCGTTTGCGAATAAGATGCCCGAGTGGAAGGAGCGATTTGTGAAGATGATGAGTCAGATTGAGGAGTACGTGTACGAGCAATGAAGCAATTAACGATTATTAGTGGTAAAGGCGGCACGGGCAAGACGACAATTGTCGGCTCGTTCGCAGTGCTCGCAGAGAACAAGGTCCTTGCAGACTGCGACGTAGACGCGCCGGACCTCCATCTGTTGTTGCATCCGGAAATCATAGAGAGAGAGGAGTTTAAAGGCGTGAAAATTGCCGTGATGGATAAAACGCTATGCACCGAGTGCGGCACGTGCGCGGAGACCTGCAGATTCAATGCTATCGTTTTGACTGAAGAATCCGATTATACAGTCAATCCAGCACGCTGTGAGGGCTGTGGCGCTTGTGTGTTTACGTGTCCGCAAGAGGCGCTCACGCTGCAAGAACGCGTCTCGGGGTACGCATTTGTATCAAGAACGAAGTACGGCACAATGGCGCATGCACAGCTCAATATCGCGGAAGAGGCCTCTGGGAAACTGGTCACTGCTGTCAGAGAGAATGCACGGCAGGCTGCGGAGCAGGAGGGTTGCGACCTCATTCTGATTGACGGAGCGCCAGGCATCGGCTGCCCGGTAATTGCATCTTTGACCGGCGTGGACCTCGCACTTATCGTTACCGAGCCCACGATGTCAGGACTGCATGACCTCGAACGAATCCTGGATGTGACCAGACATTTCGGGATTGGTTCAACCGTCTGCATCAACAAATACGACATTAATGTGGAGAACAGCAAGAGGATTACCGAGTTTTGCCGGCAACGTGGAGTAGAGGTTGTTGGAAACATTCCTTACGACCCCGTGGTCACCGAGGCAATGGTTGCAGGTATGCCTGTGGTTGAATTCTCGAAAGGCGGGGTGGTATCGGATGCGATAAAGGATGTGTGGGGGTGCATAAAATAGTATGAATGAATTTTTTGACATCCATTTGGGTTCAGGCGAAATCATTGTTATTTACCTTTAAGAAAAGGAAAACTTAGAGCACACAAAACCTGGTACATATCACTTTATAACAAACTTTTTGGAGGAAAGCATCAAAAATAAAAAATCGAAAAGCTTTTATATTCCTGTGATAAAGGTATTGTTTAGGTCATAGGTACTCGTGCTTAAGGGCAGGCCCTGTACTTAAGTACGGGGTATGTGACTTCGGGAAGCCAACATGAGGTATGCCCGAGGTCGGGGTGGGCTCGGATAGCTTAATACAGGAGAAGAATGAAGATGGCAGGTGCTGATTGAAGTTTGTCCGGAAGGATATAGATGGAACAGGTTCGGATATAACGCTGAATAGGCGGGATATGCGAAGTAAATTCGGATATACAATGTTATATGAAACTTTGGCATCAGAATAAACAGGAGCTGATTGCTTATGGAAAAAATCAAAATAGGGATTGTAGGAATTGGTAACTGCGCAAGTTCATTACTTCAAGGTATTGAGTACTATAGAAATAAAGATAGCAAAGAGGCTATCGGCTTGATGCACTGGGACATCGGTGGTTACAAGCCTTATGGTATTGAAGTGGTAGCTGCCTTTGATGTAGATAAGAGGAAAGTGGGGAAGGACTTAAGTGAAGCGATTTTTGCAGAGCCTAACTGTACTGCGGTGTTTTGTCGAGTGCCTTTGAAGGGACATTCAGAGATTAGTCAACCTTTGATAAAGTGAGGCATTGCTCATGGAAGAACTCACAGTATTGTTTAAAATTCTTTCTGGAATATTTGGAGTTATTATTGCCTATCTAACCTATCTGACACACAGACGTAGCACCAAGATAAAAGAACTGGAAGATGAAATATACCATTTAAAGAGAATAAATTTACAAATAACCAGTAAAGTCAATCCGGAATCAGACAGGAGGTTGATTATCGAAGCGGAAAAAACTATTCAAATAATGGGAATAAATGCACTTGCTCCATTACACCATTGTCGTGAAGAACTCATTGATTTTTTGAAAACCAAGAAAGGATCCATCCAAATTTTATTGCTTGATCCATCCAAAAAATGGTTTCAAAAAAGAGCTGAGAAGGAGGGGGATATTGTCGAGCGGTTAAAAAGTGAGTGGATAGCTTCCATAAAAATCATAAAAGACATATCTCATATTACAGAAGACCACGATAAAATAGAATTGAAACTATATAATACAGAACCCACGCGTGCCCTTCTGATCGTAGACGCATCTGAGCAAGAACCATACAAAAGCTGAATGCTAATTAATTATTATCCCCCATCATCAGGCACCCGTGGATATGAAGGTGGACAATTTCTTGCAGAACGTTCTTTGATAAGAGACAAAGACAGTTTTGAGAGAAATTTATCCTATTTTTCAAATTTATGGGCAAAATCTAGGTCAATAGATGTGAATGAGATTAACGGAGAGTAATGCGTGCTTGCCTTGCTACATAGTATGCAAGCTTGCGCTGGATAGAGGAATTGTGGGACCTCTAATTAAGAATACCACATGGAATTGCTGAAACCGAAATGCTCGAAGGAGAGTTGATTTATGCTGAAAATGGCAATATTAGACAGGCTAACTCATTAGTTTCAAAAGCATCAGAAGTTTTTCGTAATCTCCGTTTTAAGTTGTTGGAAAATGAGTCAGCAATAATGATGAAAAAAATATCGTTAAAAGATGAAGTATACTATTTACGTATCCTCTTCAAATTAAAGGGTAACTCAAAAATTGCAAATATGCAGAATCATCGATAATGCTATCATTTTTGACAGATGCCATACATACACAAAAGTTTTATTATACCTCAATTTCTACTGGAATATATATGTCGGGAGAGTAAAAGGTATTCCCATGAACCGATCACAGATCACAGAAGCATTAAAGGCTCTAAATATCCGCCCTGATGAAATTGCGGATGAACGATTGGCAGAAGTCATCCGCATCCTGTTCCAGCTCATTGAAGATTTGAGCGAGGAGAATGAAAAATTAAAAGCAGAAAACCAGAAATTACGGGATGCAATCAATCTACTAAAAGGAGAGCAAGCCAAACCAGACACTAAACCCTCCAGGAAGAAACCGAACGAAGACATCTCTTCAGAAGAAGAAAGAAAAC
>DAOUYX010000076.1 GCA_030665925.1 Methanosarcinales archaeon
CGCTTCAGGCTGAAGACCGCCTCAGGCTCTTCAGATTCCCCCTTGCGAGGGACACCCTGCCACTGTTGACTTCTGCACCGATACGGGTAAACAGCGCAGGAGGGATTTTAACCCTCTGACTGATTAGGCTACGAGGCACGCTCCCCGACCAGCCAGCAATACCAATCGTTTGCGTGATTGTGGAACGCCATAGTCTGCCATTTGTAGAACATTCCCATTAATTACGTATCCCAGCTTTTTTATTTTTTTCATAAACTCGTCAAGAACAGGTTTTCCACGACCAGCAAGCCCCGCAACATTCTCCATCATGACCATCTTGGGTGCTATTTCCTCGATTATCCTCGCCATTTCGAGCACCAAATCGTTTCTTGGATCTTTCTTGTGGTATTTGTCCGTAAGTTTTGAGAATCCTTGACAGGGCGGACAACCGGCAACGAGATCAATTTCTTCTAATCCCGTTAAAGCGAGAATCTCGTCCCCCGTAATTTCCCGTACGTCGCGTATTATGAGTTTCGTTGTTGGATGATTCGCTTTGTAAGTCTTTGCTATTTCTGGATTGATCTCAATGCCTGCGACAACGTTAAATCCTGCATGTTTCAACCCAAGCGTTAACCCACCAGCACCACAAAACAAATCGATTGCAGTTAATGTGCTATCCGCTTTTTTCATTGATTATCCTCCGCAATCTATTTTTTACTTTATCTTGGCACTTTAATATATCTGTATCCCAAAAGCGTTGAACCGACCATCCGTCCTTGCGCAATGCACGATTGATCCGTTGGTCTCTTTTTTTTGTTTTCTATTAGTTTTTCCGTCCAAAAATTTCGATTCTTTTTAAAAGCCTCACCAGTAATTTCCAATTCTCGCCTTCCGTGCCAAAATGAACTGTCACAAAAGATCAAAACGTTCGTTTCTTTAATTCTAAAATCGGGGTGTCCTACAAGATTAGGCTGTTTATCATAAGCGATGTGCAAACTGTCCAAAATTTCTTCCATTGCCTTTTCTAGGCCGGTATCTCTGCTTTTGACCTTCTTCATCCTTTCCGATACTTCCTTAGACGGTTTTTCAAACATTTGCTTCATTTTTGTTCGTGCCTTTTCTTGGTATCAGCAAGGACGGTTTCAGAGTCTTTAAAAAGCATCCATCATATCCATTAGCCGAAATTATATAAATAACTTTCTCTATTTCTCAGTAACAGATGTTTTTAGAGATAAAAGAAGGAACTACTAAGATACTCGTGCCACAGGAACTCACGAAGTCAATGTTTTATAATCCCCGGATGGAGTTGTGCCGGGATATAGACATAGCAGCCGTAGCTACTTTTGTCTCATCGCTACCGAATCGTTCTCACGTGACATACGCAGATACACTTGCGGGATCTGGCGTAAGAGGAATAAGAGTGGCGAATGAAGTTGGCTTGCAGGTGAGTATTAACGACCGGAGCACGCCCGCTTACGAACTGATAAAACGAAATATAGCGTTAAATGGGCTGGAAGAGCGAGCCGTGGCGTATAACGAGAATACGAATGTACTGCTCTTGCAAACCAGATACGATCTGGTGGATATAGACCCTTTTGGATCCCCAGTTCCGTTTCTGGACGCAGCCTGCAAGTCGGTGAAGAAATTGTTGTTGATTACGGCGACCGATACTGCGCCTTTATGCGGCGCTCATACCGGTGGCGTCCGGAACTATGCCGCACGACCGCTGAACACCGAATATCATGCGGAGATGGGAACGCGTATCCTCTTAGGTGCCATAACGCGCGAGCTGTGCAGATACGACAAGGCGATACTGCCGTTACTCTCGTATGCATCGGCGCATTTTATACGACTTATCGCACGCGTGGAAAGAGGCGCGAAAACAGCTGATGATAGCATGCAACGGCTGGGCTTCATCGCACATTGCTTCTCCTGCGGTCACCGATTCGCTTTTTCGTGCTCTGATATGCTGGAGATGCGCGTAGGAAACATATGCGAACTTTGCGGCAGGAAAATGCGCATTGCAGGTCCTCTGTATATTTCGGCGATAAAGGAGAAGGCGTTTTGCGAACATGTGCATGAAGAACTGGGAAAAAGAGAGCTGGGTAAGAAGAAAGAAGCAATGAAAATCGTTCACAACTGCATCCACGAGCTGGATATACCTTTTTATTATGAGCATCACGCGCTCTGCAAGGCTTTGAAAGTCCCTCCGCCTTCTATATTGTCTTTACTTGATGCTTTGCACTCGAACGGCTTTTCCGCGAGCAGAACACATTTCTTGGATACCGCAGTCAAGACAGATGCACGGATAGATGAGATAAAAGCCATTTTGAAAGAGTTGTAGAGCTATTTCACCTTCTCTTCTACTGTCAAAAAGTGCAGGGGGTTCATTTACTTGCTCAAACCCCCACAAAATCAACTCTCTTCGCGCTTTTTTGAGCTGCCCTTTCATCCGTTTCTTCGCTCTTCTGAGAACTTATTGGAGTCTTATTTTATCAATGAATTCGTCCGTTAACGGGCGCAATTCGTCAATTTCGTTAAGAAGTTCCGTTCGAATGTTAGAGGGATGGTAATACAGGTGAACAATCGCTCCGTGGTCCTTAGCTCTTTTAACCGCGGGGACGAAATCGGAATCTCCGGCTATTAAAATTGCATGTTGAATCTGATGATCACAGCACTTTTCTATGATGTCCATAGACATAAGGACATCAACCATTTTTTGTTTAAACACACCGCCAATGAGTTGTAATCTACCCTTCCTCACCTCAAATCGTTGTAACTTCTCAATTTTATCAAAGAATTTCTGTTTTCCCGCATATAAACGTACATCTTCTTCATTGCCTTCACGCTTAATCGGCATACAATCGTAGTAATAAGTTCTCAGGCGTATTAATTCCAACCCGGAGCAAATTTCGTTAGACAACTTTAGATAATCGACCTTTGGCTTCCCAAAAAACTTCTTTAGCACCTCTTTTAAGTAGCCGCCGTCAATAAAAATAGCCCCTTTCTCCATGTTAATCAATCAAGGAATGAATGATTGTGCCCATCAATCAGCGGGCAACCCGCTGAAAGATGGGGACGATTGTACTCTCAACATTTCTCTTGGGTATATAAAAGCATTTCGGTTTCGTTGTTTATATTACCCAAATAGGCAACACACGTTAACATTTCAACGAGTGCCGGGGGCGGGGTTCGGACCCGCGACTTCCAGATTATGAGTCTGGCGCCCTAACCAACTAGGCCACCCCGGCTTTCATCTCGTGTTTCCTTCCATCAGCTCCCTGCGCAGGTCACCGAGAGAAGCGATTCGTTCTGCAACGGCATTGTGCTGATGGATACTCTCCTCGTTTATCTGCGTTATGGTAACGATAGAATCGTCAGGTAGGTAATCAAAAGTTTCTACCACCCGCTTTGCCATCTCTCTAACGCAATCTTCAACGAACATAGGCTTTCTGTGAGCCATTTCCACGATTTTTGCTTCGTCAGGACGTTTTAATATCTCGTATGTCTTAGCACTCATTGACTTCTCTATTATCCGCATTATCTTCTCTAAAGGGACTTTGGCATCATTTTCTACCTCTATGGATATTATACCTCTCCCTCGTTGATTATGTGTCGCCAGCGGTATGCTATCTAAAAAAGCGTTGCTATCCTTCTTCGACATACCCATTTTCGCCAATTCTTCCGCGGCTTTTTCACGCATGAGTTCTTGTGCACATGGACATGTTGTCATCCCTGTGATCTCTGCTCCCAGTATTTTCTTTATACGCACGCCACTTTTTTTGCCTGATGTACGGAAAGCTCGCGCTTCGACAAAGATTATCGCAGGTTCTTGACACGGTATCTTCATCACCGGTGTCTTTCGCATTAACATATAATCGCTTTTCATTCCTACTTCGGCAGTAGACGCGTACTTGTGACGATCGAGCAATCTCTTTGCTACTTCGCTGCACAGGTCCTCCACATCGTATACCGTCGAGTTAACCGCTTTATCCAGCACTTCATACATCGCTTCGAGATTCCTCGACATGTTTGCACCTTTTATATCGCTTGGCAGGTCCACGAACATGTGGAAATCCGATACAAGAACCACAGGTCTCTTCCCACCACCTCTTGCTACCTCTACCAACTTCTTCACATTCTCTACGCCCACTCTCGTCAGGTTTATTTTTATGTCTGGACTGTATGCTTGCACATCTGGCAGGTCTGGTGTCATGATTTTTAGTATTCACCTTAACCTTGTTAAGCCTTTTTATTTAAATTAATAGCATTCAATTAATTCCGTTCACGGGGAAAGAATGTCCCGGCATGAATGTATACTTCATAGGATTGCTTTTACCATGAGTCGAGAAATGCCAAAAATTCTGGTGGCTGGTGTTGGGAACAAGTACAGGGGAGACGACGGTTTCGGTCCACGGGTCGTCGAAGCGCTAATGACGATGGGTCTACCTGAGACCGTGGAGGCACGAGACGTCGGAATGTGTGGCGTGACTCTGGCATCAGACCTCAAAGACTACGAACACATCATCTTTGTTGACGCTGTTCAGAAAGGCGGTAAGCCTGGAACGATCTATCGTACGGAAATAAAAGCGGAAGAGGTAAAGGAACTGGAGTCCAAAGAAGCGAAGCATTCCTTCACCTTCGATATCCACGAAACGGGGTTAGAAGAGCTCCTCGTCTACGCTAAGACGATCGGAACTCTCCCACCTACAACAACTATCATTGGTTGCGAGGTCAGCGAAATTACGCTGGGCGAATCGCTAAGCCGCCCGGTTGCGGCTGCCGTTTCGAGAGTTGCTGCGTTTATTTTGGACGATTTACAGCGGCGTTGCGAACGGAAGTAGCTCGTGTTTTACTATCTTCTTGCCTATGTGCACGGAGACCGCGCATCCCAGGCACGGATCGAAGCTCCTTATGGTTCGCACGATGTCAATGCCTTTCCAACCCGCAGCGTCTCCTGTTTCGGTTATTGGCGAGTGGATAAGTGCCTCTTCGTACGGTCCGGGGTTCTCTTCCGGGTCTCTGCCTGATGCGTTCCAGGTCGTCGGTGCCTGATATTGGTAGTTGTAAATGACGCCTTTCTTCATCACGCACCAGTGCTGACAAGAGCCACGCATCGCTTCATTTGCACCGAAGCCTATGCCCTCTTCTGGCTTCTCGTACCGTGTCCATACCGCCGTCTTGCCCGCCTTCATGAGGTCTAAGGCTTTCATCACCTTTTCCAACATGCAGCACGCGGAGTACGCATTGTAATATGCCCGCGCTCTTACCCTTTCTATTGCATTGGGCTTCGCCGGGATCTTCCACTCGAACTCCATCGCATCCGCACACTTGAATCCGGGGATCAGCGCTGCTGGCAGTTCGAACTTGAGGCTATTTCCCGTGGACGCGGGGACGATTCCCGCCTTCGCCGTTACCCACATTCGCGCCAGCGGTCCGAGTTCGACCACGTGATTCTTACCGTCACCCTTCCAGTTCCACCATCTTGGTGACGTTACCCAGGTATATTTAGAGTCCCATTTAGCATACTCACCCGGCTTCGGGAGTGTGCGCTTGTTCCAGGGGTGCTCCAATGCGATCTTATTGCCCGCTGGGTCTGTTTCAACTTCCTGCTGCCACTGATCAGAGTACCAGCCCCTGCCGATGAACTCACGAACTCCTACATTCTGCTCGATGAGGTCCGTGGTAACGAGTTCACCATTCAAAATAACTCCTGGTGACACCATTCTCTTACGAGCCCAGTCGGTCATCTCCCCGTAGTTCGCGGAATACGCTTCCGGGTCGTCATAAGCGCCTACGGAGTAGAGATTCTTCTCTCTCGCACCTACGTCCTCATAGCCCTGCGCGAGCACGAAATCGAGTAGGTCGTCCGAAGCTGCGACCAGCTCCTTCGCAAAGGCAACGTTCCGCATGAGCAGCGTCAGATACGATTCGATGTCCGACGCCGAGAGATTTATCTTCGCTATTCCGCCCGGGACAAATGAGTGCACGTGTGGGTGCTTCGCACCGAATATTGCAGCCATGTTGTGCGCCGTTTTTTGCACTAAAAGAGATCGCAGGTAAAGCTCGCCCGCCAGCGGGTTGAGTCCCGTCATAATGTCCGCAATGGTCGCAAAGCCGTGAACGCCGCTTCGCTCCGCCTTCTTGTTCTGCGCCTCTTCCCACCATCCGGCGTTGAATTTCTTCATCGCCACTTCACTGTAATCCGGTCCTTCAAGATTGATAACGCCAAGTTCTGAATCGTACAGTTGCTCCGCACCGTGAACGAAGTCTCTAAGAGTAACACCCATAGGTGGCGGTGTCACTCCGTACGCCTGATCACAGGCGATAACAGACGAAAGAGCATGTGGCACTGGACAGACACCACAAGATCGCTGTGTAATCATGACCGCCTCGGATGGCTCTCTACCCACGAGGATGATCTCAAAGCCCCTGAACATCGGGCTGTACGCGTACGCATCGCTGATCTTCCGTGCACCGGTGTCCAGCTTCGCGTGAACGCCGAGATGCCCTTCGATCCTCGTTATCGGCTCGATGGTTATCTCTCGCTCTCCCTCTGTTCCGGGCGCGGCTGCCGTCTCTCCCTCTTTCGATCCACCTACTATCTTCTCCCAGAATTTCGTCATCTTATATCGTCCTCCCTTTACGTTCCCCTTCTTTCATCGTCTCCTCTAAACCATCAACTAGCCCTGCTACCAACGGCTGCCAGTCCTCCTTATTTTCTTTGAAGTCCTCCAGTAGATTCACCACGCGTTCAAGTAGTTCAGGTACCATTGGTAGAAGCGAATCTATAACCGGTTTCAATCTCTCATACCCCATCTCCGCATGAGCCAACGTGCCCGCAATATTCTCGGTGATGAATGGCTCCGCTGGAGCTTTGGCAAAGAATGGCGATGTCGGCGGGTCGGGGAACTCTGGTTCCGTACAGCCAAAACAGGGTACTCCTGTTCCCGTACAGCCTCCGTAACCATCTACCCACGTGGTATTATTGCAGTGTGAGATGATACCCTTACACCCAAGTGCGCCGAGACAACCAGCTTCTCCAAAGTCATGGGCATCCACGCCTCCCGCGTAGTATCCGCATATCGGACATAGCTCGTGCATTGTGCTGCCGAATAGAGCCACAGGTCGGTGCCACTCGTCAAGCTCCGGAAG
>DAOUYX010000157.1 GCA_030665925.1 Methanosarcinales archaeon
CCAAGTGCGGTTCTCTTTTTCTTTGATTAAATCCTCTTTACGTTTGATAGATATGAAGGACTCAATGAGCAGCGTGGACATAGCAGCTATCGTTACCGAACTGCAAGAGCTTATAGGCGCACGACTCGTAAAAGCATATCAACAGGGTAAAGAAGAGATACGGCTGAAACTGCATCAAAAAGAGATAGGCTCGCTCGATTTGATTATCGAAGCGGGGAGAAGAATTCATCTTACCAAATATAAGCGACCATCACCTCGAATGCCTTCTAACTTCGCGATGTACATCAGAAAACATCTCGGTGGCGGTCGGATAGCACAAATTCGGCAGCTCGACTTCGACCGGATAGTGGAGCTAACGGTCGAGCGCTGGGACAAGAAAATCAGATTAATCGCCGAGTTGCTGCCACGGGGTAATCTCGTGCTCATTGACGAAAATGATGATATTATGCTGCCGTTGCGACGAAAGAGCTTCTCGACACGGGAGTTAAAAGTACGGAAGAAATATGAACGCCCGCCGTCGCGAGAAAATCCGCTGATCATGAGCGAGCTGGAACTGACAAATCTATGCAAATCCACTGCTCAGGATAAAGACGTAGTACGGCTTCTTGCGTCTTCGTTGAGCTTAGGGGGATTGTATGCGGAAGAAGTATGCGAAAAAGCAGGGGTTGACAAGAATAAGAAGGCTAATGAACTCACAGAAACTGAATTGAAATCCATTCATGATGCGATACTAACGCTCTTAGAGCCGATCCTCACACAGGACAAGTCCATGCTGAGAGCGCACATCGTATTAGAAGCTGAAGAGAAGGTGGATGTTCTCCCTTTTGAATTGAATACTTATAAAACCAGAGAGAAAGAGTTTTTTACTTCGTTTAACGACGCTGCTGACGAGTTTTTCACCATGCAAATAGCAGAAGCGGTGGAAGAGCAAGCGAAGACCGAGCACGAGAAGGGGATCGGGAAGTACGAACGAGTTCTGAACGAGCAGCTCGATGCGCTTCGCAAATTTGAGCTAAAAGAAGAGGAATGCATAAAGAAGGGCGAGTTGATCTACGCACGGTACGTCGAGATAGAAGCGATGCTGAAGGAGCAGCCCAAAAAACGAAAAGTGGTCACGTTGACACTGCCAGACACTGACCTCCCGCTTGAGATTGATACTTCGATTTCGTTACATAAGAATGCAAGTGCATATTACGAGCGTGCAAAAGTGTTCAAGAGGAAAAGAGAGGGCGTGGCGCGTGCGATAGAGGAGACGAAGGAGCGGATAAAAACGGAGAAGGCGAAAGAATTAGAAATAAAGGAAGAGCTCATCCCAGAGAAGAAAGAAGTCAGGCGAGTACAGGAGGAATGGTATGAGAAGTTCAGATGGTTCGAGACTTCAGATGGCTTTCTTGTTATTGGTGGCAAAGACGCAACGACCAATGAGATACTGGTGAAGAAATATATGGCACCCGAAGACCTGTTTTGCCATACGCAGGCGGAGGGTGCGCCGGTAGTCATAGCGAAAACCGGTGGGAAGGACGTTTCCGAGCAGGGTCTACGTGAAATAGCGCAATTTGCCACTTCATATTCCAATCTCTGGAAATACGGGTTCTACGAGGGTGAATGCTATTGCGTTACCGGCGAACAGGTGAGTAAGACACCGCCGTCTGGCGAGTACATAAAGAAAGGAAGCTTTGTGGTGCGTGGTAAGAGGAGATATTTCAAAGCGGCGTTAGGGTTATGTATCGGTATTAAAAAGAATCGGTTTGTTGCGTGCCCTTCTTCGGATTCGCAAAAGGAGATGCTGGATTCGTTCGTAGAACTCGCACCGGAAGGCGAGTTGGGGAAGAATGAGCTGGCAAAAGAAATTGTGAAGTTCTTTGTGGAGCATGCGAAAGAGGAAAGTAGAGAGAAAATTAAAAACATAGCAACGAACGAGAAAGTGCTGAGGTATCTACCGCCGGGGAAGTCGAGAATTGAAAAAGTGTATCCTTTGTTTAACTCGGGAAGGAGTTCTAAGGTAGGTTAGAATAGTGGCCATAGCTTTTTCATTCGCCCACATTGGGGTTTTCTTTCCATAGTCGTACAGTAAAAGAATATTCTTCTTCGATTAAATCGGGCTCTGTACCATTGTGTTTAAGCATACCAGCAACAATCTTTCTTGGAACACCAAGACCTGTTGCTTCAACGTAATGATAATCCCTTAGCACTTCCTTGATAAGTTCATTACGCGTCACCCTGCACCCCGTTTTCATTCGATCCACGGTTACTGTGTTTGGAAGTCTTCCAGGACTAATCACTTCCAAACGATCACTGTAAATTGATAGTTCGATATCTGTTCCACTGATAGTATAATCCCTATGGGCAATCGCATTGACGATCGTTTCTCTAATTACTTCTTCAGGATAATCTGGTTTATCTATACGCCTACCTTCAACCAGATACGTGCTGGAACCTGCATTTCTACGAACGAAATCTAAAACGCGCTCCACCAGGCCTGTATCCACTATATCTTCTTCCGCTGTGAACCGAGCTACTATTGGTCCCCGTGTGATCACCCTCTCAATTGCTTCGTAATCCTTCTCCGTGCCAGGGTAAGCAACTGCAGAGATACCCGCCTGAGGAAGGTAGCGATTAGGATTTTTCCCGAAAAGCAGTAATCCACCTACGGTAGGAATCGCTTTACCGCGAGATTCGACCATTATCTCGGTATTTACCAGTAAAGTCTCCCACTGTTCCGTTTCCTCTTCCGCAGGGCAAGTTTGGCCGCGTATATCCCTAAAATAATTTATGAGCCTGCCTATGTCTAAATCCTTCAAAGAAGAGCCCGGAACAGGCTTGACATCATACCGAATTACACCAGAAGCATGATAAAGTCTTTGTTCTTGTTCACGAGTCGCTTCCCGCGAAGTGCTCCCCATTCGTACGAATGTAACCCATTGGCTTCCTCGAAGAGCTTTGTACGGTTTATCAGGGCTATCTTTTGGAATTGTTATCACCCCAATCTTTTTATCGCCTTCCCATACAACAATCTCAAAATATGGAATGATTGCCGGCTGGATATTATTAGAACAGATATTCATTACCCATTCTTCTATATCTGAGCGCGTGAGTCCTGTGACTGTGCGATCTTTTTCAACACCAAGAAGAATGTAGCCACCTTCAAGATTCGCTAATGACACAATCTCCTTAGCCATACTTTGGGGACGCACATCGTCTCGCTTAAATTCAACACCCGAACTTTCATCGTTTCGAATAATTTCCATTAATTCTGTTCTATTCATAGCTATCACTCACCATTTTCAAAAGCCATATTTTGCTCTGCGAATTTCAAAAGCTTCCTTGCCTCCTTCCAGGATTTCTTCCACATTCAATCGGACATTTTCGTCATCAATGGAGCCCATCCATTCCACTGGGATTTCTCCATGCCCTTCTTCTGCCTCGCCAACCGCCCTAAGACCGATGATTAGTTCTGCATCACCAAGAACAGGGATATTTGCATTATGAGTAGAAAAAATGAATTGTCGTTTACGCTTTTCTTCCCGCATTTTTGGGACTATTCCTTCCGCAATAAAGAAGTTATCGAGATCATCTTCTGGTTGATCAATGATGAGTGGAGCATCTGATTCAAGCAAAAGGAGTAAAAGGATTGTCGTCGCCTTTTGTCCAGTAGA
>DAOUYX010000008.1 GCA_030665925.1 Methanosarcinales archaeon
TATGCACACTGATATCTGGCTGGAGATGATAACTCCATTGTTCTACTAATTCCGCTGAAGCTGTTCCCATAACAGGAAACACTGCAAATACCGAAATCACTAATATCGCTGCAATAAAAATCCTTGTTACTTTTTTTGTAGTATCCATTTTTTCCTCCTGTTCTTCTTTACTGCAAAGGGATATATAAAACCTTCGGAAATATTTTCAGTAAAAAGCAAAATTGCTAAAAGACCCGATTGATTTTATAAATTTATAGAATACTTCCCAATATTAGTATATAGAGGTGATAGCTACTTAATGGACCGTAAAAATGCGATAATCGCCCTACTCGCCGTACTATTGATATTCTGCACCGCAACCTCTTACCTCAGTTATCAACAGCAGCAGCACATGATAGCGGCGCAGGGAGATATTATCGAGAACCTTATCAGTGCTCGTAATGCTGGAAATGCCGGGAGCACGGAAAAACCGGCTTTTATAAACGGTTCAGCAACAGTCAGTAGCTCATGTGCTAATATCGTTGCGGTGCGAAGCGATACCCATTCAGGCGTGATAGGCAAGGTATACGTAGAGCTGAAGGATGGAAATGGGGATGTACTGATCAATACGAACCCGTTTGTCGAGCCGGATACGCAATATTCGGTACGAGAAGCGGTAGCAATTGCGGAGAACTTCACGAATGTAAACGTCTCGAATAAAGACATCATCGTCTCTTTTGCTATAAATGGCACGTTGATCGGCGGTCCGTCAGCCGGAGCTGCTACTACCGTTGCCACTATCGCTGCGATTGAAGGCACTCAAGTAAGGCAAGACGTTGCTATTACCGGCACGATCGAGGAGGGAGGCTACATAGGACAGGTAGGCGGGGTATTTGACAAGGCAGTGGCAGCGGAGAAGAACGGTATGACACTTTTCCTGGTGCCGAACGGTCAGAAGAAAGTGATTTATTACGAGCAGCAAACAGAAGAGCGAGATATATTTGGATTCACGTTTACGCGGGTCTATTACACCCCAAAAGAGATTGACCTCGGCGAGTATATGGAAGGAACGATGGACGTGGAGGAAGTATCAACAATTGGTGAAGCTGTAACGTACATGATCGCGGAATATGATTTTATAATTTAGATTCCTTCGGGACAACTCTTGATATGCTCATTCTGAGAGATAGATAAAAATATTCCGTAAACTTTATATATCCGTCTTGTGAACTTTACTCTCACTGATGAAAAAGAAGGTTAAGGAAAGAGGGCTGGGTATGGTACTTCACGTCGTGGATAAAAAATTGATTGTGAGGAGCGGTAAGCTAAAAGTAAAGCGGGTGATCAATTCTATAGCCGTAACAGAGGATAAAAGGGAGATCGGAAAAGTTTACGATATTTTTGGACCTGTTAATCGTCCTTACGTAGGTATAAGGGTATTTGAAGGGATAAAAGAAGGGGAGCTGAAAAAGCTCGCACATAAAAAATTATACGTTCTCTAGTAGATTGATTGAGGTGAAGAAGGGGATGCCCGAAAAGAATGGCGCAGAAAGCGTTGGAGAGGCGCGGAGGAGATCAGAAGCAGATAGAGAACGTTTACAGAGGCTTAGCGAACGTCAACGACGGAAAAGAATAAGTAACGCAATCGGGAAGCAGCGTTTACACGCGCAAGATGAGATAGACCGATTGTCGTCATTGCTTTCTATGCCAGAGCAAACGAGAGAAGGCAGCATGGCAATATACCGTGACGCGTGGGAGCATGATCTGATTCACGGACGTTCAATAGAGAAGATACTGGCGGCGTCTATCTACATGGCGTGTCGCACACATAATGTGCCGAGAACGCTTGACGAGATAGAAAATGCGACTAAGGTGGGACGGAAGGATATAATAAAGACCGCCAAGTTATTGACAAATAGGCTCGGGATGAAGCTTGCTCCCACGTCCCCTCTGGCGTATGTGAGCAGATTTTGCGCTAAATTAAATCTGGAGAAGCGTGTAGAGGAACGTGCGCGTGAGATAATAAATGAGGCGTTAGAAAAGGATATAACAAGTGGCAGAGGCCCTACGGGCATAGCGGCGTCGGCGATTTACATCGCGGCGATCTTATGTGACGATAGGAAGACGCAAAAAGATGTTGCGGAAGCTACGGGTGTCACGGAAGTGACGTTACGCGTGCGGTACAAAGAGTTAGCAAGAGAATTAGGAATAATCGTAGAGTAGACAGACTCTTATAGCGGTTTTGAAATACAATACAATACAATACAAGAAAATAAATTATTGACACAGATTAACACAGATGATAAAAATCAACAATGTCAAACTTAAATAAGTCCGCGTAAATCAGTGTAAATCAGTGTCTTAACATAAATATCTACTAAACTAACTAAGCTCTATGAAACTGAGCAGATCGGATAGGACGTTTGAAGTAATCCCTGCGGTAGACTTGAAGGGTGGTAGATGCGTCCAACTGCGGCAGGGTAAAAAAGAAGACGTGATATTCTCTTCGGTTGAGGACCCCGTTGAGATAGCGAAAAAATGGGTGACGCAGGGTGCGAGCAGATTGCATATAATCGATCTGGATGCGGCGTTACAAGAAAAGCAGAATAATTTTGAGGTGGTTAAATGCATCGCCGAGTCCGAAGGCGTGCGGGGGAAAGCAAAGATTCAGGTGGGTGGAGGAATCAGGTCTTACGAAGTGGCGGTTAAGTTGCTCGAGATCGCCACGGGCGTAGAAGTAGATAGAATAATATTTGGGACTGCTGCGCTGAAATCACCGCAGCTCATTGAGAACGTGGCGGATGAGTTCTCTTCCGAACGGGTAATGGTTGCGTTGGACGTGATAAAGGGCAAAGTGGCGATAGACGGGTGGCGAGAGGTAACGGGGGTGGATGCAACAGAAGCGGCGAAGCATGCAGAGAGGATAGGTGCAGGTAGTCTGCTGTTTACGAACGTAGACGTCGAAGGTTTGATGACGGGCATAGAGCCAGGAATTATAGAGGAGTTCGTAAGTTCGGTGAACGTCCCTGTGGTAATCGCCGGGGGAGTAAGCAGTGTGGAGGATGTGCTGCGAATAAAAGACGCGGGCGCAAGCGGAGTGGTAATAGGGAGCGCATTGTATAAGGGTAAAATCGATTTTAACGATTTAATGAAGAGATTCCACGATTAAAACTTTCTTTGAAAGGAAACTTGACCAAAGAAATAAGTCTTTCTTTGCCCCTTTTCATTTCTTTCTTTCTTAGCACAGGTTCTTTCTTTTGAACGGCTTCGCCGTTCCATTGCTTTAGCAATGTGAAAGAAAGTGTAGCGCCGCCGACAGGACTCGAACCTGTGACAAGCCGGTTAACAGCCGGGCACTCTACCAACTGAGTTACGGCGGCATTCGCAATTCAGCACTGCCTTCTACTCTATCTCTTTGATTGGTATTTAAAAGGTTTTTTTCAGGTGTGTCTCCCGTGAAAAATACGTTCTGGCGATTGTTTGTGACCGGAACCCTCTGCTAAAAAAGGTTTCAGTCCAGTTCATTCAACCCGTAACCAAACCGCTTCAATTTAGCTTTCCCACGTTCGAGCATGAAATTCGCCTTTGGCAGGATAAAATCCAGATATTCCTCGCTGCAAAACATTACGTCATCCGAAGCCAACGGCACGTCCATCCTTTCCGTGCTCATCAGCTCCACCATCACTTTTCCATCATCCTTTGCAATCGCCTTTATACCGCTGTATTTAAATCCCGATTCAATTGCGATCCGCAGCAACGCCGTCGCCTTCTCTAAACTTCTGCACGCCACGTGCAATATCGGCGATTGCGCTATTAACCATACCTCGCCTTTTATGTGTGGCGTGGCGTCGCTCATCGCCTCTAACACTTCCGCCTTCCTTACCCGGCGATGCCACTTACCAATAAACCTCGCTTCTTGCTTGGCACCTATTTCAGGTAACCAAATCAAAGCTATCCTGCCTGAGCAACTGCTCGTTGTGAAGAACCCGTCACGGCGGTTTATCTTCTCGAGTATCCCCTTTACTTCTTCGTCTGCTCCCCGTATCCGCAGTCTCTCAAGCGCCCGCTTCTTCTGCTCCTCAAACGTCAAGTTGTGTAATCCCCCGGTGCTATTAACTTTCTTTTATCCATTTTTATTCGGAACAATTCCGAAAGTTATTTATGTTACCTCAATAATAGGTAAGAAGCAGACAGATGATAGAAACATTCCTCGCTATCGGGATGGTAATTATATTCACGATATTGCTATCTCTATACCGGTTGGTTCTCGGACCGGGTGTATTTAACCAAATTGCAGCTTCTAATGTGATAGGGACAAAAGTAATCGTTCTTTTAGTCGTCATAGGCTTTATATTTGAAAGACCCATGTTCATTGACATCTCGCTTCTTTATGCAGCATTAAATTTCATTGCCACCTTACTTATGGCCAGATATTTAGAGAGGGGGGAGATATGCAAGGCGTAGATATAATAGCGACGGTATTCATGGCTGGGGGAGCTTTCTTTATGATTACCGGAGCGGCGGGATTATTACGATTCCCGGACTTTTATACGAGGTTACATGCCACCGGGAAGTGCGATACGCTCGGGGAGGTTCTCATAATAGTTGGCTGTATGATTTACCAGGGCTGGTCTTTTCTGACCCTAAAACTTCTCTTCCTCTCTCTTTTCATTTTCATCGTTAACCCCACGGGCACGCACGCAATAATGAAAGCTGCGTATGTCACCGGCTTGAAGCCGTGGAAGAAGGGTGAGGCAAGGAGGTGAATGAATAGACATGGGCTTTAAATCTAAAGGTGAAAAGGCATTTTCAATGATTGTAACTTTTTGTGCCATGTTCATATTCTGGGTGCTCTTATCCGCCTGGATTATTTATATCCCCCAGCATTACGATCTTATTGAAATATCAAAAGGTATAATCTGCGCATTAATCGTTACACTCATCTCACACGAACTATTAGTCTCGAAAAGGGGTGAGAAGGTGCTTTTGAAAACTCTCAGGTTGATTCCTTACCTCGGGTGGGAATTGTGGCAGATAGTATTGGCGACCTTTGACGTCGCATACCGCGTTATACATCCGAAGATGCCGATAGACCCAAGGATAATAGAATTTGAAACAACGTTAAGAAGCGACTTTGCACTCACCACCTTAGCCAATTCCATCACTTTAACTCCGGGAACGATAACAATACTGGTGAAGCCGGAGACGGGCAAATTTTGGGTTCACGCATTAGCTGAGAAGCCCGCAGACGCCCTATTGGTGGATAAGACAATGCAAAGGAAAGTAGCACATGTGTATATGGAGGAGTAAATAAAAAAACAAAAAGGGGGTATAAAATAAATGATAATTCCGCTTGACCTTGCACTGTTGTTTTTCATTGTTGTAATCGCAATAGCAGCGATAACGACGAAGGACCTTTTAGCCGCGATTGTACTTCTCAGCGCTTATAGTTTCTTGATGGCTTGTGTGTGGGTGGAAATGAATTCGGTGGATGTAGGGTTTACCGAAGCTGCTATCGGCGCCGGTGTAACAACCGCTTTCATGATTGCCGCTTTGTCAAGGACAGCGAGGTGGGAGGAGAAATGAAGAAACTGCATCTTCTACCTACGGTGGCGCTCATTTCCGTAATCCTTCTGGGTGCAATGTTTATGTACGTGGTGGAAGACATACCCGCGTTTGGTGACCCGAATTCACCACCAAATAAGTATGTTCCCTTACCCATCAGTATTGATGCAGATGGGTTAGCGGACAGCTTAGATGCCGGTGTTGTCCCTGCGGAGTTGAAAAGTGAAATAGCGGAGATAGGTTACACAAGAGAAAATCATTTCCCGTCCTTAGAAGAAGGGAACTATAAGATTGATAAAACAGAAGAGGGTTGGGACGTGCTTATCATGAAAGAGGAAAAATATTACCCGGGTCCTGAGAAATGGTATTTCATTAAAGAAGAATTAGGGGGGAAATTAAAGGTTTACAGGTATTCTATTCCCGTAAGATGGCAGGAGAAAACAGAGGAGGAGACGGAATTGCCCAACATGGTAACCTCAGGTCTTGCTGATTACAGAAGTTATGATACGATGTATGAGGAGGCTGTCATTTTCACTGCCGCTATTTCGGTTATAATGTTATTGAGGAGGCGAGAGAAGCTTTGAGCACGGAGAAGAGAATACAGGAGAGGGACGTTGTAATACAAACGATAGCGAAGCTGATGATTCCCTTTATCCAACTCTACGGATTATACGTGATGGTAGGAACGGAAGGAGCGGGAGGTGGTTTCCAGGGAGGAACAGTACTTGCAGCTTCTTTTATTTTACTTGTCGTTGCTTTTGGCGTTGATAAAGGGCGTATGAAAATGCCTGAGGGTTGGAATGCCGTTTTTAAAAGCCTTGGCTTGTATTTATACGCGGGTGTAGGTGGTCTTTTATGTATTATTTTCAGTCTCGGTAAGGCAGAGTATCTGAACTATTGTGCAATTCCTCTGGCGAAAATAATTGGTGGACCAGCAACCAGGGGATTCTGGGTAGGTAACATAGTAGAGGTGGGGATAGGGGTAACGGTGATGGCGGCATTCGTATCCATATTCTATGACCTTGTGAGGAAAGAAGAGAAGAAGGAGGCGAAGGAGTAGGCAGAAATGATTGAATGGATAGCACAGCACATAGTTGCGAAATATAATTTCTGGATTGCCATCGTCATCATGCTTACCGGTCTCTATGCAACGATAGCAAAGGGTAATTTACTGAAGAAACTCATTGGATTGACCATATTCCAAACCTCCATTTTCCTATTCTACATCTCCCTCTCGGATGTAGGAACACTGGCTGGATTGGGACTACACTATGGAACTGCACCGATAGTGTGGGAGGAAGGGATACACAAGGGCTACATGTATGTGAATCCGTTACCGCATGTGCTCATGCTGACCGGGATAGTGGTGAGTGCGGCGACGACTGCAGTTGGTCTCGCCTTAGTAGTACGGCTGTACGAGGAGTACGGCACATTAGAAGAAGAGCGAATAATGGAGAAGGAGATGGAGATAGAAAGAAGGGGAACGTGATTAGATAAATGTTGCCAATTGAGCAATTTCCCGTGCTCGTGGTTGCGATATCTCTGCTTTCTGCATTAACTATTTTACTTGCCGGATGGATAAATAAGAAATCGTGCTTTTTCATTTCCCTCGCAACAATCACCTTCCAATTCATTCTGTCTATTTTCATCTTGCATCACGTCCTTACCGTGGGAACCATCCATTACTGGCTGGGCGGATGGAGACCACCGTGGGGTATAGAATATGTCGTAGATGCATTGAATGCCTACGTTTTGATTATAATTCTTTTCCTGAGTTTATTGGCTGCGATATACTCAAAGAGGAGTGTAGAGCACGAGATAGATGAGAAGAAGCTCGTAACCTTCTATACGCTCTTCCAACTACTCGTTACCGGGTTAGCCGGTGTAGTGGTAACCGGGGATCTGTTCAATATGTACGTTCTGCTTGAGGTATGTTCTCTGGCTGCGTATGCACTGATAGCGGTAGCGGGAGGGCGAGCGTTGAAGGCGAGTTATAATTATCTGGTAATGGGCGCCATTGGCGTTTGTTTCTACTTGCTTGGCATCGCTTTCCTCTATTCGGTAACGGGCACACTGAATATGGGCGACATGAGACTTTTGCTCCCCGCTCTGTATGGGAACAAAGGGGTTCAATTGGCTTTCGTTTTTATGTTCATTGGCTTGGGTATAAAAGCTGCTTTCTTCCCCCTTCATACTTGGCAGCCTGACGCTTATACTTACGCTCCTTCTGCGATAACCGTGATAATATCTACGGCGATGGCAAAGGCTTCCATTTACGCACTCATAAGAATCATTTTCTCGGTATTCACCGTGGATTTTATCACTCTTTTCGCGCCCATAGCTGATATTATTAGCTGGGTTGCGGCGATAGCCATGATCTTTGGCTCTATACTTGCGATAGCGCAGTTTAACTTGAAAAGGATGCTTGCGTATTCGAGTATAGCGAATATAGGATATATAATGCTCGGCGTGGGGCTTTCTACTTCCACAACCTTAGGACTAACTCCTGCATTGATGCATATACTGAACCATGCATTGATGAAAGGCTGTTTGTTCATGGCAGCATGTGGATTCATCTATAAGGCGGATTTACGGGATATAAGGGACCTTGTGGGCTTAGCGAGGAGAATGCCTTATACGTGCTTTGCCTTCCTTTTAGCTGCTCTTTCTATGATAGGTTTCCCGCCAAGCGTAGGATTTGTCACGAAATTGTATTTAATATTCGCTGCGTTAGATGCAGGCAAATATATATTTATAGCTGTGATATTCTTTAGCACGCTTCTTATGATCGTTTATTTCTGGCATGTGATAGAAATTATGTACATAAGGGTAGAAGAGGGTGGAGAAAAAGAAATAAGTGTAACCGAGGTCCCGAGGAGTATGTTCATCCCGGGGTTAGTGCTTGCGTTTCTCTGTTTCATTGTGGGGATTATCTGGCTCATTGGAACTCCCATGCCCTTGATGGACGCAATTAATTCGGGATTGGGATTGGGGGTGGTGCCATGACGGTAGTAGTGGAGTCCATTAGACCGGTGTTAGCAGTTTCATGCCCCGCTATTTGTGCTCTCCTTATACTACTATTTTATCATCCGAAGCTTTCCACGCGGGTGAATCTGAGGGAGAGCTGCACGATAATCGCCAGTGTAATACAGTTTTTGATTGTCCTATCAATGGCACCGATTATTCTGGAAGGACAAGAGCTCAGATGCCATTTACTTACTATATGTCCCGGGATTGTTCTTAGTTACAAAGTAGATGCTTTTGGTCTTCTTTTCGCTTTTACTTCTTCCTGCCTCTGGATTCTGGTCTCTCTATACTCCATAGGGTATATGCGTGCATTGAAGGAGCACGCGCAAACTCGATACTTCTTTATGTTCGCTTTAGCCATCTTCGCTGCGGTAAGCATGGCAATGTCCGAGAACCTCGTTACTTTCTACATCTTTTATGAGACGTTAACGGCGTCTACATACTGGTTGGTGGCTCATCACGAGGATAAAGAAGCGTTATTTGCAGGTCGTAAATACCTGACATATCTGCTTACATCCGGTTGGTTCTTATTCACTGCGACAGTGTTAACCTATGTCCTTACCGGGACTACCGATTTTGTGCCCAATGGAATATTAAGTCTCGATTCTGCAGCACCCTGGGTATTGATGATATTATTTGCATTATTCATGCTGGGCTTAATGAAAGCTGCATGGATACCTTTTCACTCGTGGCTTCCTACTGCAATGGTCGCGCCAACGCCGGTAAGTGCGCTTTTGCATGCCGTAGCAGTAGTAAAGGCAGGTGTATTTGGGTTTGTCCGGGTCGTATGCTACATATATGGAATAGAATTGATGAGCGGGCTTGGACTGGGGCTAATACTTGCTTCTATTGCTTCTTTCACCATGATTGTGGGTTCTTTCTTGGCTATCGGACAGGACAACTTGAAGAGGAGATTAGCATATTCCACCATAAGCCAGTTATCTTACATCATCTTTGGTGTGGCGTTATTAAGTCATTTCGGTGCAATAGGATCAATGATTCATATTCCTTTCCACGGGTTCATGAAGATAACTCTCTTTCTGTGTGCTGGTGCTCTGATAGTAATAGCGGGGAAGACAGAAGTGAGCCAGATGGCAGGTATAGGGAGACGTGGGCAAATGCCGATAACAATGTTAGCATTTACCATTGGTGCGATTGGGATGTGTGGAGCGCCACCGGTATGCGGATTTATAAGTAAATGGTATCTTTGCCTTGGAACACTGGAAGCAGGTATGCCGATTTTCTTAGGCGTTATCCTGATAAGTTCTTTGCTGGACGTTGTTTATTTCTTCCCGATAATAAGAACCGCATTCTTTGAAAAACCGTTGGAAATGAACGGAGGGGAGAGGGAAGAGAAGGTAAGAAGTAAAGAAACAGAACAGCCCCTATATCTCTTCATGGTTATTCCCTTAGCGATAACAGCAATTTTCTCCGTCATATTTTGCTTCTTCCCTCATACATTCCATATCCTTGACCTTGCAGAGATGGCGGTTAGCAACATTTTCGGAGGTGTGTGAAGAAGTGAAAGATGAGATAAGGAGTAGGAATTTATTGATTGCATCTTTTGTTTCTTTCTTTGCTCTGATCGGGATAATATTTTTCGTTTCCTGGTATACGCATTCCGAGTTATGGCATGAAGTATTGCTATGGTTTTACGTCATAGTTGGAGTTGTTGCGTACGTCGTGCTGTGTTTTATGGCAAAAAAACCGGCTCCTCCGCATAGGAATTTATTAATTGTAATCTATTTTTGTTGTCTCGCTGGGATGGTCATTGCGGGTTTACCGGTTCACTGGCATATAGAGTTCCCGTGGCAAGAACCAATACCAATAGCATTTTACGCAATATTTGGATTTGCTGCATGCGTATTTCTGATTTATTTCGCTAAAGGACTACGTCTCTGGCTTCCGAAGGAATATGATTACTATGAGAAGAAAAGGAGGGGCAGAGAATGATTGAGTGGTTGCATCCGGGACTTATATTTATCTTTGGTGCCTTCCTCATACCTCTGTTTAAAGGTAAATGGAAAAAGGCATATTTGCTTTTACCTCCAACAGCGGCGCTTATAAGCGTTGTTCTCATGTTAAAGGGAGTATTAGGGAGTAGCGGCTCTTTCTGGCATATACCATTTTTGCAATATACACTCGTCCTCGGTAGAGTGGACAAACTGAGTTTGTGTTTTGGATTGATATTTACACTCGCAGCATTCTGTATGATTCTTTACGCGCTCCATGTTGAGAGCAGCATTGAGCACATGGCATCATTTTTCTACGTAGGCAGTGCACTTGGCGTTGTTTTCGCAGGTGACCTCTTCACACTGTATATCTTCTGGGAGATAATGGCGATTGCATCTCTGCTCCTTGTCTGGCTCAGGAAGACGGATAGAGCACGAAGGGCTGGAATGAGGTATTTCTTGTGGCACTTCTTCGGTGGTTTATGTCTATTAGGAGGCATAATCATGTATGTCATTAATACGGGCACCGTTGCGTTTGACTACATAGGATTAGGAGGAGTGGGTGGGTTAGCCTCTTATTTCATATTCATCGGATTTCTACTGAACGCTGGTGCCCCCCCTATACACGGGTGGTTACCTGATGCCTATCCGGAAGCAACTATTACGGGTGCAGTATTTATGAGTGCCTTTACCACAAAGACTGCGGTGTATATCCTGGTAAGAACATTCCCCGGGACTGATATTCTGATATACATCGGGGCGATAATGACGGTATACCCCATCTTCTATGCTGTTCTTGAGAATAACGTAAGGAGGGTGCTTGGATATAGCCTCCTTAATCAGGTAGGATTCATGTTATGCGGCGTAGGAATAGGAACTGAACTGGCAATTTGTGGTACAGTGGCTCACGCTTTCTGCCACATCATATACAAGGGACTTCTTTTTATGTCCGCAGGCTCGGTCATGCAGATGACAGGGAAGGAGAACTGCACAGAACTGGGCGGATTATACAAGACCATGCCCTTTACGACTGCGTGCTGTATGATAGCAGCAGCATCAATATCCGCATTCCCCGGATTCAGCGGTTTTGTAAGCAAATCAATGATTATCAGTGAAGCCGGATGTTTGCATTTGGGTATCGTATGGGTTCTTTTACAACTTGCCTCTGCTGGTGTGTTTCACCATGCGGGCGTAAAAGTTCCTTATTTCACTTTCTTTGCCAAAGACTCCGGCATAAGGACCCATGAACCACCACTTAATATGATGCTTGGCATGGGGATTCCTGCCTTTTTATGTGTCTTTTTGGGTGTTTATCCGCAACCACTTTATAATATTCTCCCTAACCCTGCTGCCCTTGGTTATATGCCTTACACGGGTAGCCATGTGGTGGGACAAGCCCAGATGCTAATGTTCGCTTCTTTAGCTTTCTACGTGCTCATAATCTCAGGAGTATATCCACCGGAACAAAGAAAGATCAATCTCGATACCGATTGGCTCGTCAGAATACCGGGGATGAGATTTGTGTGGTTCTGTCAAAAGCCACTGATAGCATTTGCGAATTTCATTGACCGAAATGTATTGAGAACGGCAGATGCTTCTAAGTCTTCCCCTGACGCAGTTGCGGTTTGTGAGAAGTGGATGGATAAATTTTATCATAAGGGACTCACCTCTACCCCAAGAGCCATTTATAAAGGGGTGGAGCCACTTAAGAGTGAGATTGGATACTTACCGTGGAATTTACTATATGTCCTTATATCCTTCATCATCTTCCTCCTTATAATGTTATTGTGGGGGGTGGGGATAAAATAAATGATACCGCATATTCTTCTTCAAACACTAATAGTGCCCGTCATAGCCTCCGTAATCATATTTTTAACCAGATCAAAAATAGGAGAGAAGGCAGGCTGGATAGCGGGCATTACTCACTTATACACTACTGTCCTTCTTTGCATAGCGGGCATCAGAGTTTATGGGGGAGAAACAATTTATGAGGAATACCCAATTGGAGCGGTGGTCAATTTCAATCTTTTAGCAGACGGTTTGAGTATACCAGTTGCATTGATAATGAATTTAATATGCCTTGCCCTTGCATTTTACTCGATACACTACGTAGACCACAGAATAGAGGCAATATACGGAGAAGTGGATAAAAAGACCTGGCTTATGTATTACACGCGGTTCTTCTTTTTGTTCAACTTCTTTTCCGTAGGTTTCATGGGTGTTTCCTTTGCTACAAACCTTTTGGCAATGTATCTTTTCATGGAACTGTTGACTGTTATTCCCCTTTATTTCATAATGGCTACATTTGGCTATTCCGATTTTATAGAGCGTTACAAAGTTGCGTTAATGTGTCTTTTCTGGGGAGTTGCTGAGGCGACCTTCTTCCTGATTGGGATTATATGGGGCTATACGCAGATAGGTAGCTTTGAGATCTCGGAGTTACACAATCTTGCAGGGAATCCACTTACTCTTTGGATTGCTTCTTTTATCCTTCTCGGATTGGCTATTAAGCTGGCAATGGTTCCTTTCCAGGTTTGGATGCCCTGGGTTCACGCGGAACATCCCACGTGCATAGCGGGATTGCTTGCGGTTTATGCGAATATCGCGGCTTATGTGATAGTTAGGGTTCTCGTTTTGCCACTGCATGACGATCTCAAAGTTTTTTGCATACCAGTGATGGTGTTTGCGGCGATAACAATGATATATGGCGCACTTCTCGCATTGGCTCAAACAGACGTGAAACGACTCTGCGCTTGCTCAACTATAAGCCAGATATCGTACTCGGTATTTGGGATTGGAGCATTCACTGTTTTGGGTGTTGAAGGCGGGATCTTTTACTTCCTGAGTCACATTCTGGGTAAAGCAATTTTCTTCTCAACCGGGGGTATATTAGTTTATGTAACGGGGATCAGAGATATGAGAAAGATGGGTGGACTCTGGTCTAAGATGCCTATAACCGCTACACTCTGGATATCCGCTTCATTGATACTATCGGGTATTCCGCCATTTAGTGGTTTTGTAGGGAAATGGGTATTGTTTACAGGCGCTTTCCAGTTCGGAATGGAAAATCCCATTGTGCTGCCAATTGTCATCCTGGCGGTCATGTCAACTATACTAACGCTGGTCTATACATTCTTACGTGGGTTACAAATATTCTTTGGTCCTTTGAAACCAGCACTAGCAAATAATGATAAGATTAGAGACCCTCCATTAACAATGACTATTCCTCTTCTCATTCTTGCAGTTGTATCTTTCATCCTGGGCGTGTATCCCGAGCCCATCCTGGAGCTCCTTCACTCTGTGATAGGTATATTATAAATAAATGCGTAACTAATAGCTAGCTCGTGTATCAAACGAGATAAACATTGTAGTAAGAAAGAGGTGATAAAATGCGGAAGTGGTTAATAAAATGGTTCTTTATGTCGGAGAGCAAGGAGGAGCTGGTTCAGCCTTTTACCGAGGCTGACATGAAAACCAGAGGAGGAATAGCACGTCTGATAGTTGCAGGGGTCCTTCTGGTGGTATCTGCAGCGTTTTTTGCATTTATGGTTTTAGTAGGTATAGGTATAATGTGATTCGGCTGGAATCTGGAGGACAGTGGAACATAAGAAGATACCCTGGAGAAGTTCCGATATTTAGTATGGGGGTTGTCTCCTTAATGTTTTATTTTTGCAGTATTTTTCTCAACAGCTCTATTCCTCCTCGCCTCTGATACGAATTCTTGTCTCTTCGATTTTCGTCAATCGTAAACTTCACTGCTCCGCTCCTGCTGCAATGGGAACAAGGCACTCCTTGGTTAATTCAGCAGCATAGGCAATAGCTGCCTGAATATCCTCCGGCGTCAGAGAAGGATAGCTTTTAAAAATATCTTCCTGACTAACACCAGCGGCAAGATTGTCCAAAATCACGGAAATCATGATACGTGTTCCTCTGATACACGCTTTCCCATGGCAAATCTTGAGGTCAACGGAGATACGTTCAAAAAGATTCATGGTTTATTTATCACCCCTCTACACTCATCAGCCTTTTATTCATTCTAAATTTTCATTATTATGAGTGATGATATCTATAAATATAAATAATTTGGTGGAATTTAGACATTGATCTTTTTTACGAGAGGAAGAAAAGATGACAAAAACGAAGGAACTGCCTCCACTGATCGAGGAACTGGAGTATGGAAAGCATATATTATCGAATCAAAGGAGGTCTACAAGTAGAATCTAATCTATCAGAGCTTATTGAAGAGGTTGAACTCAACACGAAGATTCAGATCGTAGGAAGGGAAGTTGAGATACCTGTTGGAAAATTTGTCTATGAGAAACTTAAGGGGAAGAAGATAAAATTTGTGGCGAAGCAATAAAATATGTAAGTGTCCTCATCAGGTTCCATTGCCCACACATCTAAACCTCGCAGAAGAATATTTATAGTAGCTACCTATAATAATAAAATGGCTAATGTGCGGCGCATATAAGAAGTGAAGAATACGAAGCCGCTGACCTTCACCTGTACGGTAACGAACCCGAAGGCGAGATGCAAAAGCGGGAAACGAAGAAGACGAAAATGATCGAAAGAGGCAGAGAGGAGGAAAGGGATTACTTCCTAAGAATACTAGACATCATTGAAGAAACAGTTTTCGTGATTGACCGAGATTTGAGAATATTAGATTTGAGCAAGGGGTGTTTAAATAAAATTAGAAATGGAGTGGAAAGGGAAGTAGCAATTGGAAAAGGATGTTATGAGGGTTTGTGGGGATTGGAAGAGGTTTGTGAAAGTTGTCCCGTTCATTCTGTTTTTGAGAAGGGCGAAGCCGCTCGCACGGAACGGTTTTTCTCTCTACCAGATGGCACGAATAGATATTTTGACATCGAATGGATTCCGGTTTTTGATGAGCACGGAGAAGTGACACGGGTAATTGGCGATATAAGAGACATTACCAAGCGCAAGGAGGCAGAGGAGAAGCTCGCAGAAATCGTTGATGGCTCGTCCATTCCCACATTCGTAATCAATAATGAGCATAAAATTACTCACTGGAACACCGCAGTTGAATCCTTAACGGGATTAAAAAGAGAAGAAGTAGTTGGGACTGACAGGCAATGGATGGCATTTTATGCTGAGAAGAGGCCTGTTATGGCTGATTTGATCGCAGATAAAGCGCCGGCGAGTAAATTCAAAGATTGGTATGGGGACAAATATAAAATGTCATCTTTAATTGAAGGCGCTTACGAAGCTATAGATTTCTTTCCCCCACTGGGAGAAGAAGGTAAATGGCTCTTATTCACCGCAGCGCCATTGAAAGACTCTGAAGGAACGGTTATTGGAGCAATGGAAACATTGCAGGACATCACGGAGCGCAAGGAGGCTGAGGAGGAATTAAAGAATGCTGAGGAGCAATGCAGGACGATCTTCGAGCACGTTCTCACTCCGTTGTGTCTAATTGAGGAGGACGATACAATATCCACAGTTAATAAAGAATTTGAGACTTTGAGTGGGTATTCGAGAGAAGAAGCGGTGGGGAAGAAGTGGACTGAATTTGTTGCTCCCGAAGATTTGGAAAAAGTAATGAATTGCTACCACAATGAGAAAAAAGAAGAGCTACCATGCTGCGGATTCAAGTTCGTTGGCCGGGAGGGGGATATAACGGATGTAAAAGTTAGCATAGAGCATATTCCAAGGAGAAAAATTAGAGTTGCTTCCCTGATGGACCTCACGAAGCTAAAAAGAGAGGAAGAACTATGTGCAATATGTGAAAAACTCAAAGAACTGGATGATATGAAGAAGAACTTCCTCAATGCTGCTTACCATGAGCTTCGGTCCCCTCTCACTCCAATCGTGGGCTATGCCAGTCTGCTGAAATGTGATGAACTCGGTGATAAACAGCGGGATTACGTTAGTAATATAGAGAAGTATGCGGAGCAACTTAAGGGGCAGATAAATCGAATGCTCGAACTCGCACGTATTGACGGTGGGGAGATCGCGATGACTTTGGAAGATGTGTCAATACCGGGAATTGTAAATGACGTGGTAAAGAGTTTTAAACCGCTGTGGAATGATAAAGAGCAAATGATCACCACGCATGTCCCGGAGGGAATAGTAGTTCGAGGCGATAAGCAGAAGATAATTGCTATATTTACTAATTTGATATTAAATGCAATCAAATATACAAATGAGGGAGGGAGAATAGACATCATGGTTGAGGATAGGGGGGAGGATATCCGTGTTTGTGTCGCGGATACCGGGATAGGAATTCCGGAGAAGCATTTGCCAAAGATTTTCGAGCGGTTTTTTATGGTCAATACATCTCTGACCAGGAAGTCAGAGAGTCTTGGTCTGGGCTTATCCATCGTGAAAGAGTATGTGAAGCTGCATGGTGGGCGTATATGGGCTACGAGCGAGCCTGGAAAGGGCTCGAAGTTCTTCTTCACACTATCAAAGAAAGGAGAAATAAGGGGGCGATAAAATGCGGAAGAAGAGGGTATTGATTGTAGAAGATGCGCCGTATATGCGAGAAATGATGGTTGAGATGTTGAACCATGCGAAGGATAGATACGAAGTGGTGGGCTTCGCCACCAATGGTAAGGAAGGCGTGGAGAAATATAGAGAGTTGAAGCCCGATCTCGTTACCATGGACCTGGTAATGGAGGAAATGGATGGCATTCAAGCGATCAAAAAGATAAAACAGGAGGACCCAAATGCCTTGATACTCGTCGTCACCGCAATGGACACGCCCGAGAACAGGAATATGGCGATGGATGCGGGAGCTGATGGATACCTCTGGAAACCCTTCACAATAAATAACCTGTTAGACGTGCTTGAAAGGATGTTTGGCAAGGATAAATCAGGATGGTAGAAGAAGGAAGGGTTGAGGAAATATTGCGCTCGCTCAGAAGAAGCAGGGTAAGAACAGAGGTTATAATGTATCTATATAAAATCTATCCGAGGGCATCGTATCCCGCGGAGATGTCAAGGAACATCGGGGTGGATCCCACAAATATACTCGGTGGATTACGGGGGATGGGCAACCGATTCGATGAGTCAAATTCACTACTTAAGATGGGGCTCGTGGAAAAGGTAGAGCGAGATAACGTGGCATACTATCGCCTATCAGAACCCGGAAAGGGATTGATAGAGAGCCTGAAGTTGGTTTAGCTTGACTTTGTCGCATTTCAAACTTACCGCAGAGAACGTTGAATTAGAGGTTTAGTTTATTAGCGGTTCAGCTCGTTAGCTAAACCTCCAAACCTACATCCTCTGCGTTCTCCGTGAACTCTGCGGTTGATCTGGCAATGTCCAGTTAGCTTTTTGCGGAGAACAAAGTCGAAAAGTATTTATAAAGGTAAAAACCGAAAAGCTTTTTAATACATGTGTACTTACATATACAGGTGCACATATATAGCCGGAAAAAAAGAGGTAATTTAGATGATAAAAAAAGGGAATAAGGTTGTTAGTGCGTGGAGAGGATTCAGTGAGGATCCTGTGCTTGCAACGAGGGCGATGGTGGATTTAGCGGGTGCGAAGTTGCTCGGGTGTTTCAATCCCGAATACAGGAAATATGAGCGGGATTTGGAAGAGCTTAAAAAAATACAT
>DAOUYX010000089.1 GCA_030665925.1 Methanosarcinales archaeon
CTTCTATTTTACTGATGACGTCAGAAACCGTTATCCGTTCATTCTCGTTATATGCCGTCCGTCCGCAGAATGAAACCGGCTGGAAATTTACGCCTCTTATAATATCGCTGTTCTCAATCGCGAATTTTATAATAGCACCGATTTGGTCGTCGTTTACGCCTTTTACAATGGTGGGCACGAGCACGATAGCCGGTTTTGGTCCTGCTTTTCGATGGTTTTCTATCGCTTTTTTCTTGACTTCGAGCAGTTTTCGACCTCGCAGCTTCTCGTAGGGCGCTTCGGTAACGCCGTCAAATTGGAGATACACCACACTGGTGCCCGCGGATTCTATCGCCTTGCAATAGTCCGCACTATCAGCCATTTTCAAGCCGTTGGTGTCCACTTCTACGTGATCGAACTTCGTTCGTGCGTACGCAATAAGCTCCGGGAGGTCGTCTCGTAGTGTGGGCTCGCCACCACTGAATTGCAGTCCCGCCGCGTTGGTATTCGCAGCGAAGTTGTCTATGATCGCTTTTAGTTCTTCTATTGGAGGATCTTTTTCATCACCGCCACTTTGTGCAAAGCAAGTCGGACAGCTCAGGTTGCATCGCATCGTTACGTCTATGATACCCAAAACCGTGGCTGATTCATGCTGTGAGCACAATCCGCAGTCGAAGGGGCAGTCCTCATTAATTCCCGTTTCTGTTGTTCCTCTGCTGCCCGATTCTTCGATGTCTCTCGCTTCAAATAGCTGGTAAAGCTGATAATCAGACCAGCATAGGTCTGTAAACGCGCCGTGTTCCGCACAGCTCTTCTCCATGTACACCGCACCGTTCTTTTCGTATACGTTCGCATCGATGAGACGGTAGCAGATTGGGCAGATGCTCTTGGTGGTTCGTATGAGGTTCATGGTTGGGTGTTGTGTATACTTTAGCACGCTAAGCTAAAAAGGTTGCGAAGAAGAGAAACATATAAGTACGGTGTGGGTGATACATAGAGGTAAGGTAAGAATATCGCCTTTTAATCGCACCTTTGATGATAGAAATATATACGCATGCGAGCAACAAAACATTGCAGTTTTTCAAAAAATATTTATAACCGTTTAAGGCTTGTGTTGAGATATGCGATTAACGATAACTCCCGTCCCACCGTTTGATTTCGATTTAAGTGCTACGATTTTTTCCGATGGAGATAAGCAAATCGGTAAATACGAAAACGGCAGGTACTGGCGGGTTGTACGAGCACACAATAAACTAATGCTCGTTACTCTATCGTCTTTAGGGACGGTCATTAACCAGGAATTATCCGTGGAGTTAGAATCTGACGAAGAGATTTTAAATGAAGATAAGAAAACAGCAGAAGAGATAGTCTGCTCTCTTTTTAATTTGGATTTTGACCTTACTGCGTTTTATGACGGTGTAAAAAACGATACGATTATGTCAATGTTTACTCAGAAACTTCGAGGTTTAAAAAGTGGGGTGACTCCTACGGTTTTTGAAGCTTTGGTTGACTCAATAATCGAGCAGCAAATCTCGCTCAAAGTGGCACAGAGCATCGAACGAAACGTGATCAAAACGTTTGGTGATACTTTAGAGATGAACGAAGCGGTCTATTACGCATTTCCAACACCGCAAAAATTGGCTTTGGCGACTGTTGAACAACTCCGTAACTGTGGTCTGAGTTCGCGAAAAGCAGAGTATATCCACGATGTTTCGAAATCTACAGTGGCTGGGAAACTGGATTTAGAGCATTTCAAAACCTACGAGGATTCTGAGGAAATCATCAAGGAACTCTGTAAAGTACGAGGGATAGGTGTGTGGACAGCAGAACTTACAATGTTAAGAGGAATGAATAAATTAGATGCCATACCGGCAGATGACCTCGGCTTACGAAGGCATATCTCGCATTACTATTGTAACGATCGCAAAATCTCCGGCGATGACGCCCGTAGAATCGCCGAAAACTGGGGCAAGTGGAAAGGGTTGGCAGGTTATTATTTGATAATCGCAAGCAGATTGGGTGTGGAAATATAAGGTTCTGCCTGCGAACGGTCATGCGCAATGCAAACCAAAATAGTTATATATAGTCCTGAAACTAAAGGAAAAGTATGTCGGGATCAGTTACAATTCAAGAGGTTTACGAAGCGCTGAAGAGAGTGGAAGAGAAGATGGTTACACGAGAGGATATCGAAGCACTCGTTGATTCTGTTGAAATTCTCAGTAATCCAAAAACGATGGAAGCACTCCGTAAAAGTGACCGGGATATTAAAGCAGGTAGGGTTAAGGAAGTTACTTCTATTGATGATTTGCTTGTCGAGCTGTGAATATGACTTGGGTAGTTTTGTAAACGTCATCTATTTATACCTCATTCCTCAAGATTTGCTTAGTGAACTGTAAACATGACTTGGGTAGTAAAGCGAACAGAGACTTTTCTGGCATCTCTAAAAACCATCAAAAAGAACAAGAAAGCCCTCGAGGAACTTGATAAGAAAATCAAACGGCTACAAGAAGACCCCTTATATACTGGTGGTTGGCTTTCAGGTGAATTACACGGTAAGAAGTCAACAAGAATAACAAAGAGATTTCGCCTTATATTTACGCCTGACAAAAGCAAGAAGATTGTTTACCTCAACTGGATTGACCACCGGGAGTATGCGTACTAATTTCTGCGATTATACCAGCAGCACTCACAAATAATAATACTTCCCCTTCTTCTTCTGTTCTCGGTCCTTTGCCGACCCGATCTTGTTTATTCGTGGCCGGAGCGTGCTCTCATCGCGCCTGAAGGTCACGCCTAAATCCTTCAAAAATAAGTTCATGCCCTCCCGCATCTCAAAACAACCTTTTATCTCTCCGCGCACCCCCGGCTTGCCGTCGAACACCATCAACCGATCACTCAACAAATCTATCAGATAGATGTCGTGGTCAACAATCAACATTGCTACCGCTCTTCGTTCCGCATACCGCCGTAACGCCTTGATCAACCGCACCTTCTGCTCCACGTCGAGATGTGCTGACGGCTCATCCAGTATGTATAACGATGCATCCTGGCAAAGACACGCGGCTATCGCCACACTTTGTAATTCACCGCCACTGAGGTCTTTTACGTTCTTCTCCTCTATCTCCGGTATCCCCAATGGGCGTACCACATCAATAATATCGGCGTCTGTTAACCCGCCGTCTTTGAGCGAATAAAAGAGATCCTTCACCTTCATATCCAACTCGTCCTTTATATACTGCGGCTTGTACGAAACGGTAATATCAAACGCTATGCTGCCGCTCGTCGGCTCTGTATCGCCCGCCAGAACTCTCACAAACGTGCTTTTACCAATTGCATTTCTACCAACGCCACCCAGGACTTCGCCCTCGTCTATACTCCCCGGCTTCGCCTCTAATACAAAGCCATCCTCGCCATAGCTCTTCTCGAAGCCATCATATTCGATAAAAACACTTCGCTCTTCCCGCTTCTCACGCGGTGGATGCGCAGTGAATTCTATCGGCTTATCCCGTATTCGCACGTTCTCCGCATGCAGGAATCCGCTCAAATATTCGTTTATACCCCTACTCGTGCTCTTTGGCATGGTCACCACACCGTACTCGCCCGGCTCGCCGTAGAGCAGATGCACATAATCCGCAAGCATATCCAGGATAGCGAGGTCATGCTCCACCACAACCACCGGCTTCTTCTCCAAAACGGTTCTTATCCCCTTTGCCACCTGCACTCGCTGATAAATGTCCAGATACGGCGTTATCTCGTCTAAGAAGTAGAAATCAGCGTCTCGTATCATGCAAGCTATTATCGCAACCCGCTGCAGTTCACCACCGCTGAGTGCCTTTATGTCCGTATCCATCGCCTCTTCGAGCTCAAACGCCTTTACAAGCCCTTTTGATTCCCCTGTTTCGTCCGTGCTTTCCAGCAACTCGGACACGGTGCCATCGAAGAACTTTGGTATCGCATCCACGTATTGCGGCTTATATGAAACTTTAATTTTCCCTTTTGATAATTTATCAAAGTAATTCTGCAACTCTGACCCCGCATATTGCTTTATTATCTCATCCCAATGCACATCTGCATCCACGTTGCCGAGGTTTGGAACTTGCAACCCCGATAGGATTTTAATCGCCGTGCTCTTCCCTATCCCATTCTCGCCTAACAACCCGGTTATCTTCCCCGCTTTTGGAATTGGCATTCCATAAAGAACGAATCCGTTTTCACCATATCGATGCGCCTCTTCGCCCTTCAACTCCTCAGGCAAGCCTATGATAGAAATGGCAGCGAATGGGCATTTTTTTATACATATCCCGCAGCCCTCGCACAATTCCTCTGATATTATCGGCTTTCCATCGCCACCCACGACTACCGTCTCCTCGCCGGTACGCACCATCGGGCAGTACTTTATGCATTCGTACATGCACTTCTTCGGCTGGCATTTGTCCTTCTTCACTATCGCTATCCGCATTTTACAGTTTTCCTATATTCTCATTTTCATGCTTGGGTTTAGCAGTTTAGAACGTGGCTGCTAAAAAAGAGTAGATAGAGATTTCTTTTGAATGTCCAGACAAAACTTAAATCTAAATAATCTATACCTGTAATAAATATAACAATAGAAGTGAGGAGTAAAGTATGAGCCTTGGCCCAGAAATGTTGCCAGGAAATAGCCCTGAGCTGTGGGGTCCTTGGTACATCTTCCCGCTTGAGATTGCCCTATTCCTGACGGGCCTTTTTATAGTGGCTTTTGTTGGACGTCATGTAGTTGACCGTATAATCCAAAGAACCAGAACTGCGGGAACGAGGATAGATTTCGCTGACATGCAAGCTTTTAAAGGGCATATCAATGAGTCCGAGGTGGTGGAGGGCTACCAATGGCTGGCTGATAACACGAAAGGTGATGCTACGGTTCTGGCATGGTGGGACTATGCAGATGCCATAGCAGAGGTTGGCCATAGAAAAGTGGTGATAAAGGGAGCATCCAGAGAGATCAAAGGTACTATTGAAAATATGCATAGACATCCATGGAGTTGGATTAAGTATGCGCTCTGGTATCCCTTTGAATCAGAAGAGCGGGTTAGAGATGTCACCAATTTTTTCGTTGCCGAAAACGAGACGGAATCCATAGAGGTAGCGGGAAAATATAATGCCGATTACGTATTAGTGCTGTATCCATGGGACATATACAAATTAAAATAATAAACATGCAGTTTCGGAAGATATCTAACTATAAGACAAGCTATTCATTCCGAGGATAGTATCTTTTTAATTCCCCCCTCAGCTCAGGATAAAAGGATTTTTATGAAGTGCTATCAGCAGCCTATTTTAACGACACAATCTCAAGCATTTCTGCATGAACCCCGGGCTTCAAAGCAGCAATAAGAGAAACATTGTGCGTTATTCCTACTTCGGTTCCAAACTCTTTGCCTTTTAAATCCGTTATAATGCCTCCCGCCTCTTTTAGGATCAACGAGGCACCGGCAATATCATAGCCGTTTACCAAGTCACGCACGTCTATTACCGCATCCAGAGCACCTTCGGCAACCAAGCAGATCTCCATCGCGATACTGCCCAGCACACGAATGACCATCTTCCTCGTCCCTTTTTGAAATTGCAACATCGCATCCGGTATCGAATCCGCGCCGTAGGTGTAGATAGAGAATGCGCGTTTCGTCTTTCCCCTTATTTCACGAGGTAGCAGCGTACCATCTACCCATGCGCGTTCGCCCTTCACCGCATAATATGTTTTCCCGTAGATAGTCGCAACGACGCTCGCTTGGACATCCTCAAACGTAACGTGCTCCACGTTCGGCGAATACGCAATCGATGAGCAGAAGAACGGAATGCCCAGGGTGGCATTGGTAGACCCATCAATAGGGTCAAAGATAAGCGTAAATTCCGGGTCTCCACCTTTTGGGTATACATGGTCGCCTAATTCCTCCGAGATTATCCGCGCACATCGGTCACGACTGTGTAAGGCATTCTCTAACGCCTCCTCAGCAAATAGGTCTATTTTTCTCGTTACGTCCTGCGCTCTTATCTTTATTACTGCTCCATGGTCTTCGGTCTCCGAAATGTAGGTTCTTATAGAATCTCGTATCTCCAAGGCAATCTCTAACAGTTCTTCGATGTCCATTTTCTCTTCTCTATTCCTTTTTGATTGTTTACAGGCTGTCCCCCAATTCATTATCAACACTGACACTTAAAGTTAACTATTGTGTGAACACGTAAAAATTTCACTACTTTAGATGTCGAATTAGCTACTAACGTCCGAATCGTACCGATAATCGGCACATTCCTCTCCAATTTACCCCACATTACCTTCAGATTGTGCGCTGTGCATGCCAGATTATGCTCTACCCTAACCTTCTCTATTCCACGTGTCAGAAACTCCCGGAACTTCATATTCTGCTTAATGTTACCGAATAAACTTTTTAGAAAAGTTTTCAAAAACGCTTCGCAATCATTCAACAGTCTCCTTACGCTTTTTGTACTCCTCTTTACCCGCCCCAGACCGCATCTTAGCGGCCATCCTACGGCGTTCCGCCTCGTAGCCGTCACTGGTGATTGCCCTTATTTTGCCTTCACCTGCACACTCCGATCTGAACGGGCATTCACCACAGTTCGCACCGTAATAGGCGTACAGCGACTTCCCGTTATATTCATACT
>DAOUYX010000045.1 GCA_030665925.1 Methanosarcinales archaeon
TTAATTCGCGCACCACTTTGCCCGGGCTGCCAAGTACAAGACTACCGGGTGGGAAGCTCTTACCTTCGGTGAGCAGTGTCCCGGCACCGATCACGCAGCTTTTACCCACCGTGACATCATTCATGATAATAGTGCCCATACCCACCATGCAGCCGTCACCGATCGTGCAGCCGTGAACGATGGCGCCGTGACCAACCACGCAGTATTCGCCTATCCGCGTAATGTGCTCATGTTCAGCATGCACAACGCAGTTGTCCTGGATGTTCGTCCACGAGCCTATGCGGATGGCCGTGGGATCTCCTCTGATAACTGCATGCGGCAATACACTGACATGGTCGCCCAATTCCACATTTCCGATCACCGCACTCGAAGGGTCAATGTAGATCGGCTCGTCCAATTTTGGATAGTAGCCTTCAAAGCCTCTAATGTTTTCCGACATGTTGCATACGTCAACTCCAGTTTTATTTAACCACCAATAGAAGGAAGGCAGTTCATCGAATTATATCTTTTCGGTTCTGCAGGTGCTTAGGCCATGCTTCTCAAAATACCGCTGATGATTGAATATATTCAGAAAGCCAGGGAAATAATGGTTTGACTTTGTAAAAATTAGATCCTCCACTTTAAGAGTGATACTAATTTGTGTATTTCCCTATCTGAGAGGGCAGTTTTAGTATCACTGCATATAAATCCCCTAATACCTGAAGGATTTCGTATTAACACAAATTTATACTTCTCGTCGTACTCCATATTACGCCGGATGGGAACTAAAAGATTGGTAATTCTTGGTTTAAAGAGTAAGGTGTGTTTTTTAAAATAAATGTAAAGAACCCGACCCGCCCTATCTACTTGTTCATGAGGACTAAACCCCTCATAACTGTTAAGATAGTTTGAACTCCAATTTTTTACTTCAATCACAAAGATCCCAGTATGACCAACCACTACAAAATCCATCTGAGCAGATTTTAAATTTCGATTTCCCCTGTAGCGAACATAGCCTCCAAGATCTATGTTTACATCGCAAAATATATGAAAGTCATCATTCAATTCTTTTAATTCGCTTAAAACCAGAAGTTCTCCATAAGCGCCAGAATAATCTGGAGATTTAATAATAGTTTTTAATTTATTTATTTCACCGATTAATTCTTTTTGTTCTCCTTGAAATAATTGATCAGGTTCATTTTCTAATGGATAAATAACTTTGTTCTGAGCATCGATATCATTTTTAGCCTTTCTCATAGCCGAAGGCTTAGATATGTTATTCTTGATGAACAAATCCACATAATTTATTGGTAAAGTTAAAAGATGGTGGATTTTATGTTTGCTCCCAATCTTTGTCTTTTTGTCTTTGATGGACTTTTTAATTTGCGTTATTTTTTCATCCAGAGAGTTTTCAATTTCCTTCTCTTTTATCTTCAAATTTTCTAACTTATCTTTTTCTTTATGGATTACTTTTGGTAAAATTTCGAAAAAAGTTGTTCTTTCCTGATTAAGTTTATTTTGTGATTTTGTTAATGAATTTTTAACATCTTCAAAGTTGTATATCCCTATAGGGCATTTTAAAAGTAACTCTTTCTCAGCACCCGATTGCCCATATATATGTGCCACTTTCAATCTCCTCTAACTTCATAATATCTAACTATTTATAAAATAATAGTCTGATGTATGGTTAGGTGCTGATTTTAAGCTTAAGAATTTTAAGTAATTTCTCCCGTTGTAAAACCTTCGCATTATTTCAATTATACGCTGTGATGAATCCCAAGAAGAAAGCATTTGTGCTTTCTTTTCAAACGTTCTGGTTCAAATTTTCCTCGGACGTAGATAAAACCGAACTTAGTTATACGCCTGAGCCTTACTAAGAACCACCGTTGTATTGAACAGACCATTGGGGTTGTAGACCAATGTATAGAATGTGCATCGTGTGCAAAGGCTCGCGCTTATTGTGCGGAAGAAAGACCTGCCCATTACTCGTGGCATTGAAGCAAAAGACCAAGTTTGCTGAACTCGTCAACACAACGGAGTACTTTGGTCCCTCAACGTCTGTCTTCGTTGGCAGAATCGGGTATCCCAACGTGAGGGTGGGTCCAATGTCCATTCTCGAAAGTTTCGACTCAGACGTTGATCCCGGCAGATTAGAAGAGCCGAACGAGTGGTTCGCTCAGGGTCTCGGCATGGACGAGATCGTAGAACTGCGAAGTGCCATGTTACGTTCCAAACGAGGCGAGCATATAAAATCGCGGTCGAACTTCGTCTCGGACATGACCGAAATAGCTCTCGCCCAGCAGCCCGTGGATGTCGAACTCACGTTCAAGAATAAACCGTCATTTAACCTTTCATTTTCTGATGTCTTGCGACCAACAGGCGCCAGTGTGAACGTGGAAACAATGAAAGTCACCGAGAATCCGAAGATACCGAAGAAAGTTGACCGCATTGTCTCTGATGAACTTCGAGCAGTAGAAGCCGCTCATGGACTGTACGACCTCGGCCTGGACGTCTACAAAGTATCAACGATCCTATCCTCGGGTGCGTTAGGACTGAGCAGTGCGAAAAAGATGGTTCCGACACGATGGAGCATCACGGCAACTGACGACATCATCTTCAAAAGGTTGGCAGCACAGCTCAGGGACTATCCGACTGTTGACTCTTATTACGTCTACGAATCGTCGTATCTGGATAATCACTTTCTGATACTGCTGATGCCGTCATTATTCGAGTACGAGAACTTTGAGGCGTGGTTTCCCGGTTCGGTTTGGAGTGATGCGTTAAGTCAGCGACCCGTAATCGTAGAGGAATACGAGGGTTTTAAAGGTAGAAAAAAATATGCAGCGAATGAAGGCGGCGGCTATTATGCGGCGAGATTAGCAGTTGTAGAAGCGTTACACAAGATGAAAAGGCAGGCTGGCGTTGTGGTGTTCAGAGAAATCCATCCCCGCTATTCCGTTCCTCTGGGCGTTTGGGTAGTTAGAGAAACGGTACGGGATGCATTTAGAAACAGAGGTGAGAAGTTTGACACTAAAAGGGAAGCTTTAGACTTCATAGATTCACGATTACGTGCAAAAGAAGGAATGCCGTTAGGAATTAAAGATTTTGAGGCGTTAAGCAAGATATTAAGGCAGAAACGGCTGACGGATTTTTAGCTCGTTCTCTCCCGAATCTATAGGGCAAAAAAGAATTTAAGTCGGAAATCTTTTTCTTACTTGACATGGCTGAAGTCTACCGGCTCTTAGATCTGGAAACCCCTGCAAGAATAAAGGATCTGTTCCAGAAAGTTTCCGGGATAGAAAATGGTTCTTTAGTTGCTGTGAAGCTCCACATGGGCGAACTGATAAATTATCGCTTTATTCGGCCTTCTTTTGTGCGTGAGATCGTAGCGGCAATCAAGGAAGCCGGAGCTAAGCCGTTCCTGACTGACACTACGACCTTATATCAAAGAGGTCGGTACAATGCGGTTGATTATCTGGAAACGGCACGGCAGAACGGGTTCAACTTTTCAACGGTTGGCGCGCCGGTGATAATAGCAGATGGATTGACCGGTGAGAGTGGCGTAATGGTAGAAACCGGAGGTAAACTCGTAAAGAAGATAGAAATTGGGCAGGTAATCTACGAAGCCGACTATTTGGTTGCGCTAACGCACTGTACAGGGCATAGAAGCACCGGCTATGCGGGTGCGCTAAAGAATCTCGGCATGGGCTGCACAACGAAGAACGGCAAGAGAACGGTGCATAAATTCTCGGTGCCTGAAGTGGATAGAGCAAAGTGCGAGCAGTGCGAAACCTGCATTGAGATCTGCCCGTATTCAGTAATCCACATGGGAGAAAAATACCCGGAACTCGATTCCGAGGGCTGCGTTGGCTGTTCTCTGTGCGTCAACGCCTGTCCAACCGGCGCGATGCACCATCCAGCAGGATGGTTCGAAAACTACATGACGGCGTTAGTCGAAGCGGCGCATTCAATCATCAAAAAATTCGAAAATAATATCTACTTCGTTAATTTCCTGACTGACATAACCGCAATGTGTGACTGCACGTTCCAGCAAGAACTACTCGTTCCAGACCTTGGCGTGCTTGCGTCCCGAGACATCCTCAGCATAGAACAAGCCTCTTATGACCTGATAAGGGAAGCTGCCGGACGGGACGTCCTGCGTGAAGCTTCAGGGATTAACGGAGAACTTCAGTTCAATATGGCTGAAAAGCTTGGACTCGGAAGTAGAACGTACACTCTGACTAATTTGGAATGAGCGTGGCCCCAATCGGCTAAGGAGCTGAGAATTTGAGATGTTGAATTGTTATTTTAGCAATCCCTTTATTGACGCTACCTCATCGGGAAAGTTCTTGGTTAACCTATCCTTCTTCAAATTCTCTTTTAATATCCACCGAATATCTTTATCCTGTGAAGCTGCGAGTTGTAGCATGGACTCAAAACCTTCTTTTGGTATTGCTGAAACAACAACACTCAAGGAATAGCCCAATCCCTTTTTCAGTGTCTTGAACTCCCCGGATTTATGCTCTGTATCCGGTCAAATATCCTCTTATGCAGCTCTAAGGCGCATCTTGCAGTCGGCTTATCTTTCAGCAAGGTGGGTTCAGCCACAGAGATCTCGGTTAATTTCCGACATAAGTCCCACAGTCGTTCAGGGTCTTTTGCAGAATAACCCTCAACTATGTCGGCAAATGCCTTGGCCTAAAACTTATTAGAATTAGAGGAGCAATAAATTTCGATGCAAATCCGTAAATAAAGGAGAGTTCATAACCAACTGCTCCGATTAGAATGCCAATTAAAATGGTGCTACTTATATAAAAAAGTGCGATAGGAGCTGTGACCTGCGATGCCTCTACGTGTGACCATTTCTCAGTTTTGCCAATCATAACTAAGGGAAGCCAATACGGACAGGATCAAAGCACCAAATAGGAGTTCTAACATTGCTTTATTCAACCTGAAGGAGTTTGCCACCGCATCGCCACTGCCGAATGCGTCTCTTCACGCAGACCCTTCTCCGAGACGTATTGCTCGATGATCTCCTTTATATGCGCATCAACCTCCACGTACTTACCGATAAAACTCGCTATGTACCTTACTTCCTGCTCAAAGTTCCGCTCTACGCTGTAATTCAGCATTCGCACATTTACCAGCCTACCCCATTGACGCAGGATTAAGTAAACGAAGTAATCGGCATCGGGGTCAAATTGACCAGTATAATCCTCGCCAGTTATTTTTGTCCACATCTCTTTTACTATACTATCCCTTCCCGCGGGTTGTATCACCGCGCAATATTTCCGTGAAGCATTTTCCATCTTCTTCAAATGCTTCTCAAGGTCTTTTACTTGCCATAAGAAATGAGAACACGCGGCTAAATCGAATCTGTCTTTGATTTCAGGATCGCTAACTTCCAACCAGTTTTTAGTCATTATTTCAACGTTCTCGACTTGGCTTTCCTTCAGGTTCCTCCTCAGATAGCTCACTGCCATTTCGGAAGACTCAACACACACTATCTTCTTCACCTTCTCGGCTAACGGTACGGTCAGCGTTCCCGGACCGGCGCCTATTTCCAGAACATCAAAGTCCTTATTTAATATCTCGCTCAACGCCACTACTGCTGTCCTGCCATATTCGTAATTGTTGTATTTCACCATCTCAGAATAGTCCGCAGCGAATTCAGCTCGGAATTCCTGGTCGTAGCCTGTATTCAAGGGCCTCATTCTCTGCTTCTGCATCTCTTCCCAGACTTCGCGCCAGTTCAGTTCTTTCATCCTGCTTGTCATGGTAATTTTTGATGTTTGATAGGCACATAAATAAGCAGCCCTAAAAAGGTTCGGTTTAAAATGAAAAAGCGAACAAAATTAGCCTTCCCGAAAAGCCCTATGTTTTCGATTCGTTCCTAAAAACCCTAATTAAGTTTGGTTTTCACCGTGCGTTCTAATTTTGTTAGGAATCGTTATTTATGCACCTAACCGCCATACACATCCCTATACAAAAATGAAAGGTGAGCTAAAATGGCAGAGGTAGTTTTAATATTTGGTTCGACCACCGATAACACGGAAATGTTGTCCGAGCACGTGGTAGCAGGGCTTGAGCGAAGGGGTGCACTGGTCACGGTGAAGAACGTGACAGAAGCGAGCGTTGACGAACTTGCGGATTACGACGCGATCGTATTCGGCTGCCCCACGTACGGAGAGGGGGATTTGCAGGATGATTTCGTTGATTTCCACGAAGCGATGGACGGCATGTCCTTAGAGGGGGAAAAGGCGGCGGTTTTTGGTCCGGGCGATAGTGAGGGCTATCCTGACTCGTTCTGCAAGGCGGTGGACATCCTGGAGGAAACGCTGAAGAGATGCGGTGCCGAGATTGTTGCTGAAGGCTTCAAAGTTGACGGCGAGGTTGAACCTGCATTCGAAGACGCCGAAGCGTGGGGATTGAAGGTTGCAAAACTGATGCAAAAGTGAAGGCGATGAAAAGAAAAGCGAAGGGCGGGGAGAAAAGAATGAATGGAGAAGATAGAGAATGGCTAAATAGTTACAGAGATAAAGGCCCCCCTAGTTTGAGAAGCGAAAATCCTGAAAGAAAATCCATAGAGGAGGACATCAAGGAGCTAAGCGATGCCATAAAGGAAATAGAAGGGCCTGAGGCTCTTAAAATAGAACTCATGGAACACATTCAGGTGGTAGTCCAAGGAAATAACCTCATACCTGTGAGGCGCACAGATGATGGAAGACATGGATATGCAAGTATTTACACATCATCTTCAGGAATATAAGAAGGGATTAAGAACCCTCGCCCTTCATACGACAAAGGCGTCGAACAGAGCTGTAATTGAAAAGAGGCTGAAAAGGGAGACGATAGATTGTTATATCCAAGAAGTCAACGGAACGAAAATAAATGTCTTCTTCGGCAATTCCATCTGCATCGAGGTAATCAAACAGATGAATATTACATCATTGTCAGATCTGACCGATGAGGAGGACTTTATTCTCGGTACGATGCTTGGCTACGATAGGGTAAAGCAGTGCGAGCGGTATCTTAAAAGGAAACGCAACGGCAAAAATAATAACGCAGGAAAGATAGGAAATAAATCCATAGCTCAGCCACAGACCGAAACGATTAGTGTCATTGGTTAATCCTCTTTTGGTAAAATGAACAGTTCATCACCATAAATGACCAAATTATCACTTATCCCAAAAGGCTAATCAATAAAACACATATCAGCCCTGAAACAAGACCGCTAACACCTACTTTTAAATTTTGTTTTATTTGCGCTGCTGGAATCAGTTCTTCTATTGAGATGTAAGTCATAAATCCTGCTGCAAGTGCAAGTGACGCACCTAACAACTCTAAAGACGTTCCTTTCAAAAAATAGTAGCCAAAAATAAAGCCGAGCAATTCAAACAGTATTGTCACCGTTACTATAACAAAAGACCTCAATCTCTTTTTTGTTAATCCGTATAAAGGAACGATCGTTGCGATATTCTCCGGCACATCCTGTGCTGCAATTCCCACTGCAATCATAATTCCCAATGCGGGTGTTAAAGCAAATCCAACCCCGATTGCCAATCCTTCCGGTATGTTATGCAAAGCCATGCCGATAACGAGCATGGTAACGCTTCTTTCGATCGAGGGCTTTTCTTTCTTGAGTAATTCAGGATTTATGTGTGGCAGGGTTCTATCAATAATCCGGAACGTGACTATCCCAATGAGAAAAGAGATAATCACTAAGTAAATGGGTGTGATTCCTAAACTTTCGGGTATCAATTGAAAGAACGATATTCCAAGCATCATCGAAGCAGCGAATGCCAAAGAGCCGTATAGGATGGTTTCTTTAGGTTGCTTTATCAATCCAATTAAACAACCTAAAGTTTGCCCAACAAAGATTAGGACTATTATCAATAATAGACTATTCATTTTTTCATCTTTAATTCAATCCCTTTTAAACCTGAATACTTCACCTCTTTGCTCAATCAACGTGAACAAATTTTCCCGTGCAAAGATATTCATAAATTCTTTCGGGTCGAGACGTTCAGCGGTAGCAAAAAGAATTCCACCCGATTTCAATACCCGGTATAGTTCCTCCAACAATTTATCCCTGTCACTTATCATTTGAAACACGTCGTATAATAAAACAACATCTACACTCTCGTCTGGCAATCCTGTTTCCCGTGCTGAGAGAATCGTTTTGATGTTAGGGATTCTTTTCTTTCTAATCTCTTTCTCAACCGCTTTTATAGCCAGAGGATGAATATCCAAAGCATAAACAACGCCATCATCGCCTACCATTTTTGCCGCCGGGATACTGAAACTCCCTATTCCACACCCATAATCCAGGACAGCCTGTCCTTTCTGGAGTCCCATCTCACGTAGGGTTCTTTCTGGCTTTTTAAATATGCTACGCAGGGTTAATACGGTCTTCATTATCGCAAAGCCAATGCGGGGCATCATCAGCTCTTCCGTCCCGCGTTTGAATATCAAGCCCCGGAACATCAATATGGCTACGATGAATTGAGCAACTGCGATGCCTTCAAATATCATAAGTATTGCCATTTTGTCCGTCAGAAACACTGTTAGCCCTAAATGATAAATCATAATGATAGGCGTAAGTGGGATGACAATTAGCGGTATTAGAGCAGCCAGCCAGTGCCACACTGGCTTATTCGCTCCACCATACTCTTTGAGCGCGAGAATTCCGACGCTGATGGTCGAAACACCTGCAATTAACCCATATATCACCCCACGCAGGTAAATAAGGCCGTTGATATAGCAAATCACTTTAAATATGGGGTATAATAAACCGAGTAGGATATAGAAAACATATTTTTTCTCATTCATCTCTTTTTCCTCCTTTTATTTTGCTTGTTTTATCATCTTTTCCATGATTGAGATGGAAATATCGGAAATTGCACTTATCGTTGCCTCGGGATAGTGTTTCGGTACGCGCGAGTTTAACGCCCGCCAATTCCGTCGTGCGAAAATCCAGTTCGCAGGACGTACCATCACATAATTCGGAAAGCTCCAATGAATGGAAATAATCTGCCAGAGGGCAACGGACTACGTCTATGCCGAAGCCATCTTCCACCTGCACAACCTTCATGTTCCATCCGGGTGATTTGTATATAAATCGACGCTGCACCTTAAAAGACTATCTCACATTCTTCATGGGATCGCGAAACAAAAGATTGCCAATCCACTCAATTGGTGCCATCCCCCTTTTAACGATTTCCCAGTTAGTATCGGCAATCAATTGGATGACTTTTTCTTCATCCGTGCCTCGCTCTGTAAGCGTATAATGAAAAGCAACGGCAGAGCATGCCATCTGCAAACCCATTCGCGCACCAAAAGTCTTTTCTTCTGGCAGTTCGGATCTCAATTTCTGGTAGTGGACGTCCGCGTGCTTTAAAATCCTTGCAATCTCAGCAGAGGTGGATTCTGGATGTAATAAGGCGCGCGCCGCTTTAATATAACTTTTGGTGAGCTTAGAGCCTTTCGCATTTTTTGCCATACCTATCAAATCTCCTTCTATTTTCTCTCATTCGTTTCAGGTTTACGTTTTGGAAAATTCTTTTTTCGTCTTTCATTTTCAGCATCCCCTTTACTTAATAAACAAACGGTACCAATTTTTTGGTTGTCCTCTCACAAAATTGTTCCCATTCCTTCCCGAATTCCTCGTGAAGCACCCGCTCCTCCTTCGGAATACGCAACAACATCAACGCCGACATCAAAACTGCCAGCACCAGCGCAGGGATGGAGAGAAAAATTAGGGCTACTCCAAACACCCAGAAAATGATCCCGCTGTATCTCGGATGTCTCATATATCTGTAGGGACCGTCAGTAACCAATTTGTGCTCTTCTTGAATTGTAACCAGCAAACTGTAT
>DAOUYX010000150.1 GCA_030665925.1 Methanosarcinales archaeon
TTGCCACCAATTTTTGGTAATTTCTTTCTTTTCCTCTTCGTCAATGCCTTCTTGATCTTTGATTCCAGAAAATACAAAATTCCAATTTTTGAGGCGCACTTCTTTATTTTCGGGCATGATTTCACATCTCCAAGAGATATCCAGAAGCTTTTCGATTTAAATGAACACATACTAAAACATATCTGCCAACTCGTTCACAATCTCCTCTGCGATCAGTGTTTTCAAACCGTTCACATGCTTGAAATCTTTCGCACCTTTTCGTAGTATGTACACATCGTTCTCTTCCGTTCCTATTCCACCTTTGCCAATGTCGTTAGCAACGACCATCTCAAGGTTATAGTGCTCCATCTTTGCCCTCGCCCTCCGTATCAGTTCATCCTCTGAAACGTTCGTCTCCGCTTTAAAGCCCGCGATAACAAGCTCAGGGAATTCGTTCCTTGCCTCTTCTATCAATTTCCGGGTAGGCGTGAAATGCAAATGTAAATCACCGCCAGAGGAGATTTTTACGTCTGCGGGATCAACCGTGAAATCCGCAATCGCGGCTGAGGAGATGAGCACGTCATATCCCCTGCGAAGCTCATTCATGCACGTATCAATCATTTCATTTGCGGTCTCCACCCTCAGCTCGTTTATTCCCATCATCTTCAGCTCTTTACTGTGCACGAGTGTGACCTCCGCACCTTGTTTATACGCCTCCTTCGCTATCTCCATTCCCGTCCGACCCGAGCTTCTGTTGGTCAATATCCGTACGGGATCTATCGGCTCGGCGGTGGGTCCACCGGTTACGAGAACGCGTTTCCCCGCAAGGTTTTGGGGTGAAAGGATGTGCTCGGTCGTGAGGATTATCTCTTTAATCAAAACGATTTTCGCGAGCCCTTCTTGAATTTTAGGCCCTAAAACAATTACGCCAAGTCTTCGCAACTTCTCCAGGTTCTCTACCAGAACCGGACTATTATACATAGACTCGTGCATTGCGGGCACGATGATGATGGGAATGCCCGAGCCGAACGCAGTGGTTGCAAATATCGTCACAGGTGTGTCCGATACCCCAGTAGCTATTTTGTTGAGCGTGTTTGCCGTGCACGGCGCGATGATAAAAAGGTCTGCCGAGCCTTCCATACCCAAAAACTCCACGTGCTCGATGTCCCCCATTAATTTCGTTATCACTTCGTGCCCCGTGGCGTAATGAAGCGTATAAGGATGAATTATCTCGGTCGCCGCTTTGCTCATCACGCTGTAGACATCTGCACCATGCCGTATCAATTCGCGTGCGAGTTCAAACGCTCTTACTGCCGCGACAGAGCCCGTAACACCCAAAACTATCTTCTTACCCCATAACGAACGACTCTTTGTCCCTTTTATCCTCAGGGTTGGGTGGGGGCCTCTCTCTTTTTCCACCATTTTCCTTGGATGGACCGGTCGGGATTTGAACCCGAGGCCTCTCGCACGCCAAGCGAGTGATCTTCCAACTGATCTACCGGCCCTTACTTACGTTACAGATACTTTGAGACATCCTCTATTATCCGCTCGCAGTAGAAACACCTGAACCTGAGTGGATTTCCGCTCACCGTAATGAACTTGGATATAACCGGCTCTCGTTCTACATTGGATATGCAATTAGGATTTGCACAGCGTATGATACCCTCTATCGACTTTGGAAGATAGACTCTGTGCTTTGCTACTACTTCAGAATCCCGTATTATGTTTATCGTTGCTTGTGGTGCGATCAGCGCGATTTTATCTACCTCATCAGGTTTAAGCTCACGATCTTCCACTTTTACGATGTCCTTCCTCTCCATCTGCTTGCTTCGCACGTTCATCACCACGCTCAACGCTACATCCGTCCTCGCGTGTATCCCCAGGATCTTCAGCACGTTCAGCGCCTGCCCCGCTGCAATATGGTCAATCACCGTTCCGTTTTTGATTGGCACCACTTTTAGCTCTTTCTTCATTCCCCGCCACATCCTCAATACATAAAGATGTTACACGTTATAAATTAAATTTTCTATGCCGGCTTTTTCAGAAAGCGAAGGGTTCATTTCCACTTTTAAATTCAGTATGACGGTTATTTGTCGCTCTAAATGAGTCGCCTTCTCAGGGGTCAGTGGATGGAGTGGGACCGCCGAGATTTGAACTCGGGACAACTCGGTCTTCAGCCGAGCGCTCTCCCAGTCTGAGCTACGGTCCCCTACTTATACTCTCTCTCTTTGTCGTAGCAAGTTATAAATATTCCTCTTTTTATATTCCTCATTAATGGAAGAAGAGATTAAAAAAGCGATTGATTTCGTACTATCGAACCACGCGAAATACGCGGATGTCCGTCTGGAAAGAGGTTACGCAACGGTGATAGATCTGCGGGATGACGTCTTCAGAGAGATGAGCTATGGCATAGATCAGGGCATAGGTGTACGCGTTCTTTATAAGGACTCGTGGGGCTTCTCTTCCTCCAATGACCTCGCACGACCTGCAATAAAAGATGCGTTTGAAGACGCTTTGAACATCGGGAGAGCATTGTCGCTATCAGAATCGAATAAGAAGTCAGCAACTATAACCATAGCGGATGCACCATCGCGGACTGACCATTTCAAGCTCAAGCCGAAGATCAACCCCGATGACGTCAGTGTAGAGGAGAAGAAGCGCATGGTTAAAGCAGCTTATGACGCGGCAAAGGCACATTCCAACCTCATAAAAAGCGTTTCCATCTTGTACCTCGATGGTTACGAAGAGCAGATCTACGCAAATTCCGATGGGAGCTACATTGTAACGGAAACACCCGCCGTGTTTATGCGTGCCGGAGCGGTTGCGAAGAAGGGGAACGTTTTACAGGAAGGGCGCGAGAGCGTAGGTGCGGTAGCGGGTTTCGAATTCATAAAAGAGGAAAATCCCGTGACGGTAGCCGTAAAGGCTGCGGATAAAGCAGTTCGGCTTCTTGATGCGAAACTGCCGCCTGCGGGTGAGCTGCCCGTAATTATGGACAACAGGCTCACCGGGGTTTTCATGCACGAAGCACTGGGGCATGCTGCGGAAGCGGACCACGTGCTATACGGCGAATCAATACTGAAAGGTAAATTAGGAGCGGAAATAGCATACGAAGGATTGACCGTTGCGGACGATCCGACCATCGAGTGCTCGCATGGCTATTACCGGTATGATGACGAGGGAATGAGGTCAACCCGAACGGAGATAATAAAGGATGGCGTGCTGCTTTCTTACCTGCACAGCCGAGAAACCGCAGGCAGGTTGGACGCAAAACCAACCGCGAATGCGAGAGCCGCGGACTATTCTGATCTTCCGATAGTCAGAATGAGCAACACGGTGATTGAGGAAGGGGACTGGCAGTTTGACGAGATGCGTGCGGATATACCGTTTGGCATCTATGCGAAAGGCATGCGTGGCGGGCAGGTGGATACCGTAAAGGGCGAATTCCAGTTCAGCGCAGAGGAGGCGTTCCTGATCGAAAACAGTATGCTTTCTAAGCGATTGAAGAACGTTTCACTTTCCGGTAGAACCTTAGACGTATTGAAGAGCATAGACGCCGTGGGTAACGATAAGAAGCGAGGAACGATAGGATTCTGCGGTAAAGACGGCCAGGAGGTCCCTGTTTCGGAATACGCGCCGCACGTGCGGGTGACGAAGATATTGGTCGGCGGAGCTTCTTCTTAGACACTTTTTCTTTTTACCAAAAAGAAAACCTGTGCTAAAAGGAAAAAGCAGCAAGCTTTTGAGAGATAGATTCCCGCAGCTTAAGGAGTGGTGCCC
>DAOUYX010000134.1 GCA_030665925.1 Methanosarcinales archaeon
GAGGGAGAGCTCATAGAGGCTCGTGGAGTAATAGAGCGCACAAAACACGAGACGAGACTAGTTGTAGGCACCACAAGAGAGGCAAAAGGTGAATGGATAAAATCGCTATCACTTTTACAAGGAAATAAATCGTTGACACAGATTAACGCAGATTAACACAGATGATAAAAATCAACAATGTTCAACGTAAATAAATCCGCGTAAATCAGTGTAAATCCGTGTCTGCTTAAATAGAAAGCAGTTATACTTTATGTACAACAAGAAAAGGAAAATAAAGGAAAGAAATGCGCCGGTAGTGTAGCTTGGTATCACATAGGCTTGCCAAGCCTATAACCCGGGTCCAAATCCCGGTCGGCGCATTATATTATCTATTTGACCACACTCTCCATCGTAGTATCCATCAGCGTATCGAAATTTAACTTCTTATCCCAGCCCGCACTCTCAAAAATGTTCATGAAGCTAACGCCAATGATCTTAGGTTTCTTCTCTCCTGACAAGGTTTCGATCATTCGGATGACATCCTCCGGTGCGCATCCGAATTTAGGCATCGCCAATCCACCAAGCACGACAATCGCATCAGGGTTCTGTGAATCGCCCTTCTCATCTACAACGCTGTATCCTATATTTGCTATCTCCTTTATCTTTCTCGCTTCATTCGCATCTGCTCTCGGCACGTATAACATGTCAAATCCTCTGTCGCGCACCGTGTAAGCGAGCAACTCGATAAATGGCGTGCACACTGCTACCGACCCCGTAAACACCACCTTGGAACCTTCTTTTATATCGCCTATGCACTCTCTAAAAGTTCCCGTAAAGCCCACAATCCCACTTTTCTTCTCCATTTTATCAACCTCACCCCTACCATTCGCAATTACTTACTAATTAATATAAGGTGCTATTCTAAATTAGTTTAACTACTAACTAATTTCGTTTTTGTATTCAAACGGGAAGGATGATATATAACGAGATGAAAGGCGGAGACGCCCACAGTGATAAAGGGAGTACCAGAACAATAGAAGTCTTTGATACGACATTGAGAGATGGAGAGCAAACACCGGGCATTTCGTTTACGAACGAGCAGAAGTTGACGATTGCACGGCAGTTGGACAAGCTGGGTGTGGACATCATAGAAGCGGGGTATCCAATATCGTCAAAGGAGGAGAGGGAGATAGTGAAGCTTATCTGCGACGAGGGTCTTTCAGCGAAGATATGCGGACTGGCGCGTGTCTTAACGCAGGATATTGACGCTTGTATTGATTGTGGCGTTGATCTGATTCATATATTTGTGCCCTCGTCCAGGATTCAGCGTGAGCATACGACGAAGATGAGCGAAGAGGCGGTAAAAGAGCAGACATATACGATGACGAAGTACGTCAAGGAGCACGGTTTTTTGTGTATGTTCTCCGCGATGGATGCGACACGTACAAGATCTGAATATCTGGTTGACTTATTTAAAACTGCGGAAGAGGCAGGTGCGGACATCTTAAATGTTCCGGACACCGTGGGCGTGAGTGAGCCGTTCTCCATCTTCGAGCTTGTAGGGGAGATTTATCGCGCCGTAACCGTTCCGATTAGCATACATTGCCATAATGACTTCGGGCTGGCAGTAGCGAACAGCCTAGCGGCGGTGAAAGCAGGTGCTTCGGAAGTTCAGGTATCGGTGAACGGGCTGGGTGAGCGAGCAGGAAATGCAGACCTCGTTGAGACGGTGATGAGCTTGAACTCGATATATAGGCTAAAAACGAACATAAAGACGGAATATCTGTTCGAGACGGCAAAGCTGATTGAGCGTTTCGCCGGCGTACAAATCCCCATAACCAAGCCTATTGTTGGCGAGAATGCGTTCTCTCATGAATCGGGCATTCATGCACATGGAGTGATAGAGCAGAGCGATACGTTTGAGCCCGGGATAATGACACCGGAGATGGTGGGGCATAGAAGACGGATCGTGCTTGGCAAGCATACGGGCAGACACTCGATAGAGAAGAAATTATCAGAAATCGGGATGTTCCCACCGAAAGAGCAGCTTGATGAGATACTCGAACGGGTAAAGGCGCTGAGTGTAAGCGGTAAGAAAGTCACCGATGACGACCTGTTCACCATCGCGGAAGTGGTAACGGGCGAAGTTGCACGGCACGAGCGGGTAGTAACGCTGAAGGAGCTCTCGGTAATGACCGGGAATAATTTGATACCCACGGCATCGCTGAAGGCGGTCGTGCGAGGGAAGGAGTGCACAAGTGCGCAGATGGGTGTCGGCCCGGTGGATGCCGCGCTCAAAGCGGTTCAGGAGATAATAGGCGATGAAATAGGCGGCGACATCGAACTCAAGGATTTCAGAATAGAGGCAATAACCGGGGGTTCGAATGCACTTGCAGAGGTAATCGTGGGTGTGAAGAAGGGTGATAGAGTGGTAACGGCGCGTGGTGCACGGAACGACATTGTGATGGCATCCGTAGAGGCCTATATCAATGCGTTGAATCGGTTGTTACAAAGGTAAATACGCTACTTCTGCGTTTAATAGTCTATATTGTATTCCTTATCTACTTCTACGATTGGCATTTTACTCTTTCCTCCTTCACTTCATCGAGAGATATAACGTCACATACGCCACACTTAAAACGGAGCCTGTAACTCAAGCAGACATACCTAACTGATTCATTCCCTGTATCGCAAAAGCTTTTGGCATTCCGATATACCTCCTGCGGAGTAACTTCTCCATACGGCGTGGTCCACCCATAGTGCCGCGAAGAAGCATTTTATTGGTCAATCATCTATAAGAGTTATCTTCAAATTTTGAAAGGCTGAAGGTGAAGGCGAAAGCGAAAAGATGAGAAGAAGAAAGAAGACAGATCCGGCGATTGAACGGTTAATAGGAGATTTAAAGCGGATTTCGCGGGAGCGCAGCGCGCCTCTATGGCGGGATATAGCGAAGCGATTAGAGAAGCCGCGAAGGCATTACGCAGAGGTAAATCTGAGCAAGATAAACAGATATTCCGCGGAAAATGACACGATCGTGGTGCCGGGTAAGGTGCTGAGCGCAGGTGCGATTGAGAAGCCTGTTACCATTGCAGCTTTGGGGTTCAGTAAAAAAGCGTATGAGAAGATCAGCTCGTGCGGTAAGTGCGTGAGCATTGAGGAATTGATGGAAACCAACCCGAAAGGGTCAGGTGTAAAAATAATCGTGTAATAAATCTTTTTAGATGTAAAGGGTTATTTATTGGAAAAGAGCGATGGGTATAGAAATAATAGATGGGGAAGGTCTCATCTTGGGGCGATTGGCAAGTGCAGTAGCGAAGAGGCTGCTGACTGAAAAAGATACGGAGATCGTGATCGTTAATGCAGAACGCGTGGTTATAAGCGGCTCCAAAGAAAGAACGTTTAAAGATTACAAAGCAAATAAGGATAGAGGGTCAAAAGAGCAGGGACCTTTCTATCCTAAAATGCCTGATCGCATCGTAAAGCGAACAATACGGGGTATGCTTCCTTATAAACAGGCAAAGGGCAGAGATGCGTTTTCGCGATTGAAGGTTTATCTCAGCATACCTGAAGAATATGAGACGGGGGAGCGAGTAAAAGTGGAAAAAGCGTCGGCAGAACGATTGTCTCGTAAATACGTAACGGTGGGGGAGGTGAGTGAAAAGTTAGGATGGGCAGCAAAACAAAGGTAAAGAGAGTCGTGAATGAGGTGGGAAAGCGGAAGACCGCAGTCGCGCGAGTAACGATAAAAGAGGGAAAAGGCGTTGTACGAATAAACAAGAAACCGCTGGAGATCATAGAGCCTGAAGTGGTACAAGCAAAGTTAGCAGAACCTTTGTTTATCGCTTCTCAGTTTCCCGACGTGGATGTTGATAGCATTGACGTGGCAGTAACGGTGACTGGTGGCGGCTTTATCGGGCAGGCTGAGGCGGCTCGCACTGCGATTGCGCGTGGATTAATAGAATGGACGGAGAATGAGAAGCTGAAAGAGAGCTATCTGGAATACGATAGGAGCTTGCTGGTTAGTGACATGCGGAAGAGGGAGAAGAAGAAGTTTGGTTCCAAAGGCGCACGAGCGAAGCGGCAGAAGTCCTATCGGTGAGGTGAGGCTGGCTAATGATTCAGGTTAGATGTTACACATGCGGGAAAGTCATATCAGACGTTTGGGATGAGTATAAGGAGCGAATAAAGCACGAGGATCCGGGGAAGGTGCTGGACGACCTGGGGATAAAGCGATATTGCTGTCGGAGAATGCTTCTAACGCACGTAGAGCTGATAGACGAGATAGCGCACTATGAATAATTGTAAAGATAAGGAGAAGAAGCTCAATAAAGAGTGGGAAAAAATCCAAATCACAAGCACCAATATTGAGCAAATATGTCCGGGGGGTTGTAGGGTAGCTTGGTCTATCCTTCGGCGTTCGGGACGCCGAGACCTGAGTTCAAATCTCAGCAACCCCATTCTCTCACCATACAATACATAAATAAGGAAAGGTTGATCTTCTTGACAGAAAAAGAGAAGGAATATACGAAATACGAAAAAGCGCGCATCATAGGTGCAAGGGCACTACAGATAGCTATGGGTGCTCCCGTGCTCCTTGAAACAGCCGAAATAGACCCCATA
>DAOUYX010000137.1 GCA_030665925.1 Methanosarcinales archaeon
CCCCGGTCCGGGAACGCCCAAAGTCACCGGCTTGTTGTACTCCAGTGAAAGGTCCATGATCTTCCGCGTCAATTGCGATGCGATCATTTCATCATGCTCCGTTGCACCCTCGATTATGCAGCCAAGCGTAACCACCGCATCTACATCGCCCTCGGTAAGCATTTTCTTCACTGCTAACGGCATGTCAAAGGTTCCCGGCGTATATACCGTGCGATAAACGCTCGCACCAAGAAAATCAGCATGCTCCCTACCCAGTATCTCCATCTGATACGTGATGTCCCGATGAAATTCCGAGACCACAAAGCCCAATTTTATCTCTTCTTCTTTTCCTTTTGCTTTTGTCATTTTTCTCCTCTTGGTTTATAACCACTAAGCCCTTACAGGGCTTGCGGGTCAACGGGGCGGAGCCCCGTTAGATTACACTGATTTTCACGAGATTATTTATTTTTATTCTTTTTGTATTTTTCGTTTATAGTTATTCTGTGTTAATCTTGCGAAATCTCGTGGTTTCAATTTGTACTTTGCAGTCACAGCCTCAAAGGACCCGCATCTTCAAATCCTTCCCGCTTTCCCATTCCCGCTTCCCGCTCCATTTCTCGCGGTTTGAAAAGCATTTTTATCACGTTCTGCGCATGCTCCCGCGCACGGCGATCCGCAAGCCACGCAAGCTCCTTCTCCCCCTCTATCTCGTCTTCATAGACAAAGACCTCTATTATATGCGTAGCGGTGAGAAGCTGTGCCGCTATAATTCCGATTGACGCTTCGTGTGCGCATTGCTTGTCTATATCCGCAGCTCCGGGCATCCCCAATGCCATTACTATGTCGCACCCCTTCTCCTCGATCAGCTTCTTTGACGCCACCGGCAAATCCTTTATGCCCGGTACCGTGTACCGCTCTATCTTCACGGATGCATTTTTCCGCAGCTCGTCTATCGCCGCCGCACCCATGTCGTATCGTGCGAAGGTGGTATCAGCAACGCCTACTTTTTTCATTCCCATCACGTCCACGATCTTTCCGCTATATTTCTCTTCATATTCGTCCCATCAGATTCCAGGGAGTAAAATAGTATCCTCAAATCCTCTTCTCTGCACGAATTCCTTGAGTTCTGCATCGAATGACAAAAATCTCAAGTCTTCTCTGAGCGTGATCGCATATAGCAAGCAATCTATGAAGTCGGTATGCCCGGCTCGCCTCAACTTTAAGGCTTCGAGGAAGACCTTAGTATCCTCTACGACTCTATTATAGCTGTGTTCTATACTCTTCAAACCTGTCTCAACGGTCTCCATCTCGATCACAACATTCTTCTTTTCGAGTGATGCGAGAACCCATAAGCATTCAAGAATGGCAAAGTTTGAGTAGTAGAAATCAGCTTCTTTCAGGTTTTCAAGGGTTTCTGCAGCTCCAGCTACCTCAACACCCAGAGAAGGCAGTAAAAAGGAAGTATCAAGAAGGAGTCTCATATCTGGCCTGCTCCTCCCCGCTTATCTTTTCCACTTCTTCAAAACTAAGGGATGCGAACTTCCTTCCTTTGACCGCAAGCTCTACAGCGTCGCTTATCTTTATTGGTCCCAAAATGAGCTTCTCCCCTTCAATGCAAAGGCTCATCTTGCCACCTTCTCTCAGGTTAAGCCGCTCTGCAAGCGCCTTAGGAATATACAGTGCAAACTTCTTCCCGATTTTCACCTTTGCTTCTTGATTCATAATATCTACCTGAATTTTAGAATATAAATTTAACCCTGATTTTCCGATTGTTTTAGCCCCTTAGCATCGTTATTATTCTTTTCTTGTATAGACAAAAAGCGTAAAGATTATATAGATATGAAATTCAGGTATCTACCACCCGATTTTCTTTTTTTTGAAATAAGCTTCCATCACACATCATTCCACACATGCTAAAGCGCTAAGGGGGCATGCTTTTACACATATCTCACACCGAATGCATTTCTCTTCTTCTAAATTGATCTTCCACGAAGGATTGAACGTAAACACCTTTGTTGGGCAGACAGAGATGCACGCACCGCAGTGGATACATCGTTCTTCATCCCATGCAATCAGTCTCATTAATTTCCGTACTTCAACCCCTTTCTCACGGAAAAGCTCCGCAACGTGCTCCACGTCATCGCTCGGGACATCAACGATAAGCTCGCCTCTCGTCGCCAGGTCTATGTTTATTTTCGCACCCGTTTCGATGATTACTTCAGCCGTATACGGCATTTCATCTAACGGTAATGGGTACTTCAATAGCAGCTTCATTTAGTTGCTTTATATCTATTTTTTCGTTTATAAAAGTGTAGGGTAGCGAGTATGTATGCAATGCAGAGCGTAAGATGAGAGCAAGGATACGGGATTTCGTGATAACGAAGCGCGATTGGATTTTTTCTGTGGTCAGCTATGATCTGGGAGGCGAGGATTTAAAATGCCTCTTGCGATACGTCCCAGACGAAAAAGGGGAGAGAGTGTCAGCAGAAGAGAGGGGGAGATACCGGAAATTGGATTTTTACGAAGGTTACGAATTCTTAAGAAAATACCGCCCTGAGTATGTAAAAGACGTGCATGTGGTTCCAAAAATGGATATTACGGAGATTCTGAGGCCTGAGGTGCGGCTGCCGGTAATTGCGGAGCGTGACGCGAGAGCCAAAACCATTTATGTGCTTCTCGGACGGTACATTCCAAAGGAAAGAATAGGCATTACCGGCTCCTTTTTATGCGGTCTTAACGGCGAAAAATCGGACCTCGATTTCGTTATTTATGGGCGGGAGAACTTCAACAAGGCGAGAGAGGTTGTAAAAGATGCGAGCGAAGCGGGACTTACCACAGGGATAAATGAAGAGCTCTGGAGGCGGATTTACCACAAAAGGAAGCCAGAGTTGAGTTATGAGGATTTTGTCGCACACGAAAAGAGGAAGGGGCATAGGGGCGCAATCGGTGGCACGTACTTTGATATCTTATACGTGCGAGATCCAGAAGAATTACAACAGTTGGATAAGCGTAATTATGAGAAAGGCGAAAGAGCAGGTTATAAAACGATAAGAGCCGAGGTAAAAGACGCTACCTTCTCCTTTGATAGCCCTGCGATCTATGAAATCGAACACCCAGAAATAACTAAGGTTCTGTCGTTTACGCATACGTACGCAGGGCAAGCATTAGCGGGTGAAACGATAGAAGCTCGTGGCGTAATGGAGCGCACAAGACACGAGACGAGATTGGTGGTGGGCACTACAAGAGAGGCAAAGGGTGAATGGATACGGTCTCTATCTATTTAAACCGTTTCTTTCAGAAAAAGGATTATTTGATGTATTCTGCTATTTCTTCAAGTTTGCTTATTTCGCGTTTCCTGAACCCTACGAAAATACCACTGAATTTACCGCCAACTAAAGTTCTCGTCTTTTCGCCACATTGAAGCACTTTGTTGAGTAAAGGATGAATGATTTTCAGCCTATCGCCCTTTTCGGTTATAATCAGTATCCCATTTTCGATACCCACAACCCAGCTAAAAGTCCTTGTTTTAGGAAGAATTACGCTGGTAAGTTCAGGATGCTCGATGTCAAGATGCGTCACGGTTGCTCGTGCATAGCCCTTGATATGAACGTACACATGCGCATCGTACAATTCTTCTTCGTTCAGGTGAACTTTTGCTGTTAGTGGTAGTTTGCCTACTGCTTGGCCGGTCATGGTCGGTAAGAAGTTATATTGAGGGAAAAAGAAAAGCTTATAACACGTGAAAAATCATACAAATTAAAGGGGGACAGCGAATAAATGAACACGGCAGAAAAAATTGTGTCCGTTTATCTCAGACTGAATGGTTTCTTTATTTTAAACCAATTTACGCATCTTCCAAAATCTGGACATTCTCAAGAATCTGATCTGATTGCAATTCGCTGTCCAAATTCTAAGGAAATAGTAAACGGGAAAAGATTGCAAATTGATGAAAACTTCTTCACGCGTTGTGTGCTAAATAAAGACAAAATTATAGGATTGATAGTTGAGATAAAGGCGCCTGCTGTTAAGCCCACATTTAAATCAGAGAAAATAGAATATGCCAAAAAGTTCTTTGGAGATTTCAAGGAAAAGGTCTATTGTTGTGATGTCAGTAGGAGGTATGTGGAAAGGGTCAATACATCGTACACCATTTCATTTGGCAAATAAAGGGTCAATACATCGTACACTCCTTTGATATAAGCTCCGTTTAACGCATCCTTTGTGATGCGTCGTGAATATAGGGGAGCAAGAGCGGATTGAAGCCGTAAATCGGTATATTATGGGTGACAGACCGGCAGATATTTGCAGAGACATAAACAAATCGAAAAAGTGGCTCTTTAAGTGGTTTGATAGATTCAAAACTGGTGAAGAGGGGT
>DAOUYX010000032.1 GCA_030665925.1 Methanosarcinales archaeon
TAAGTCGCATTTAACCATCCGCTCTGAGAACGGCTCTGCGAACTGCACCGTGGATGCATCTGATTCGAGCGACCACGTCTTTGACGTTAGTAAGGATTACGTGAACATCTCAGGGTTCACGGTTAAAGGGGCAACTGGTACATCTAAAGCAGGAATAAATCTTGGAAAAACCGGGGGTAACTGCAATTACTGCAACATTTCCAATAATGTTGTAACGGGCAACAGATTCGGCATCTACGTGCATTCCACGAGTAAGCACGACACGCTTATGAACAACAATGTATCGAACAATAACTACGGCATTCGCGTGCATTTTTCGGACTACAACAACCTCATGAACAACACAGTAAACTCGAACGACAATTACGGCATCTTCTTGTACTCTTCGACCCACAACAACCTCACGAACAACACAGTAAACTCGAATAAGGGTTCCGGTGATCACGGTGGCATCCGTGTGTCTGGCTCTAACAACAACATCACTGGCAACACCGTGAACTCGAATACCAACTATGGTATCAAGATATATTCCACAGGGGGCGAGTACAACACGCTGAGGAACAACAGTATATCGAGCAACTACGACGGCATCTACTTGTCTTCTTCGAGCAGCCACAACAACATCACGAAGAACACCGCATCGAACAACACCAACTACGATTTCTATTCAGACGAAAACTCGCATGATAACGTAATAGAAGACCTCACGATTAGTAGCTACCCAACCACGATTTCCTTCACTTACGACAACGGTGTGAAGATAAAAGGCGTGGAGACCGCTCCACCTGACCCTGATGGGAAGGTGAACATCAGCAAGTATGTGGATGCCACGAATGTAACTGCAAGTTCATGGCTCTTCTTGAATGTGAGTTATACAGATGCAAATGTTGCAGGCGTGGATGAATCAACGCTCAGAATGTGGAAATATGACGGAACAACCTGGACGGAAGTTCCAGCACCGAATGGGGTTAATACCACTGAAAACCAGGCATATGCAAATATCACGGAATTCAGTATATTCGCTCCTCTTGGGAACCTATCTGGAGGACTTCCCTGCACCTGCGGTGATATCTGCGTCAATGAAACTGGCTGGTGGCGCAACGGCGGCGCGTTCAACGCGAGCGGAACTCCAATTCAAGCTACGGTGGACAACGCCAAGGCAGGGGAAACGATTTGCGTTAAGGACGGCTCGTACACCGATAACGTTGATGTGAACAAGCTATTGACAATTCGTTCGTAAAACGGCTCTGCTTTGACAATCGTGAACGCATCAAATCACAATTGGTATGTCTTCGAGGTAACCGCAAATTACACGAACATCCGCGGATTTACGGTTGAAAATGCAACCGGAAGCGGGAAGGCGGGAATATATCTTAATAACACAAACCACTGTAACATCTCCAATAACAACGTAACGAACAATGAAGATGGCATCAGGCTGGGGCGTTCAAGCGACAACAACACGCTCACTAACAATATCGCAAACTTGAATACGTGGTACGGCATCAGACTGTGCGATTCGAGCAACAACACGCTCACGAACAACACCGTAAACTCGAACAAACACTACGGTATCTGGCTGCATTCTACCTTGTCTTCTTCGAGTAACAACATTTTCACTAACAATACCGCAAGTAATAACACCATTTATGATTTCTACTCAGATAACCGTTCATATAACAACACGATGAAAGACCTCACAATAGCCAGCTACCCAACCACGATTTCTTTCACTTACGATCAGGGAATAAAGATAAAGGGTGTAACGACTCCAAAGCCAGACCCTGCGGGGAAGGTGAACGTCAGCAAATACGTGAATGCAACGAATGTAACAGCGGACTCGTGGCTGTTCTTGAACGTGAGCTATGAGGAATCAGATGTTCCGGCAGGTGGGCAGGAATCATCACTGAGGATGTGGAAGTATAACGGGACCTCCTGGACGCAAGTTCCAGGTACAAACGGAGTTAATACAACAGGAAACTATGTGTATGCGAACCTCACGGAATTTAGCATCTTCGCACCATTAGGTGATGACCCTGCAGTTACTACAATACCAACCGCAACGGGGACCGGCAACGTAACGATAACCACAAGTTCAGGATACTTCTGCAACGAAACAGCAGCATTAAGTGCAGCAGATTTCCCTATCTTGCCTGATTCTGCTGTTACGTTCCATCATGGGTTCTTCAACCTCACTATCTGCGGACTTGACACATCTACTGCAGAAAACGTAACAATTAACTTCACGTTCCCAACGCCGATACCAACGAACGCGGAGTTATGGAAATACAATTCGAGCAATGGAACCTGGTATCCGTATCCATTCGATAGTAACTATGGCGACAACGTCATTTCAATTACCATTACTGACAATGGTGCAGGTGATCATAACCCTGCACTTGGTGTAATAAACGATCCAAACGGGATAGGGTGGGGTGCAGGTGCAGTGGAAGTACCAGCGCTAACGCCAATCGGAATGCTCGCATTGATCGGCATATTGAGCGTGGTACTCGCAGTAGCAACGATGAGGAGAGAGGGATAAATTATATCTCCTCTTTTTTTATTTTTTGAACTATAAAACAACCTCCACCCCTTTATCTCTAAATCCCATATCAAAGGTCATTATCTTATCAATGCCGTACAATTTCATCAGCGAAAGATTGGTGCAATCCGTAAAACTCATTTCAACTACTTTAAATAATATCAATGAAAATCATTTCGCATACAATATCTCATCCACTTCAACACTGCTTCTTTCTGTCCCCTCGCCCCAATCAAAAGGTTTCAAGTCTAAAAAATGCTTTTTCACTTCTCTCTTTTCACGCTCTTTCTCCAGCCAGGTCATCATCGCATTTGTAAGTGCATTCCCGAGTTTCATCCCCTTTCTAACCGATTCTGCTTTGAATTTCCTAAATACCTTCTCATCCACATCTCTTATCGTTATGGTCATAATTGTGAACATACCATCAAAGTATTTAAAGATCATCAACAGGGACATTATGGCAAACGCTACGCCAATTGGATTGCTCGCATTGATCGGGATATTGAGCATGGTGCTTGCAGTAGCAACGTCGAAGAGGAAGAAGAAATAAACACGCTTCCTCTTTTTTGTTTTTTGAACCGGTCGGTGATGTGCATCCACCACAAGTAGGATGATAGTTATAACTTGTTCCACGTGTCCGGTGTAATTTCACAGCCTCTTCCACTTCCCGAACCATCATACGAAGCTGAGGCACGGAATACTCAGCATTTGAAGGAATTGCCTGCCAAGCGGTGCCGCCCATAAATAAGTCATAAACTGGTGGCGTGCGTGTACCGGAAAAACTTGTCATAAACGGCACACGCCATCGCCCGCTCTACATACTCTGTTAGAACAAATCGTGTTTCCATTTTCAGTAATTACTTCATCATCTTCATCATTTTACCGATTGGCATCCCTTTCATCATCGGCATCTTCCCGCGTCCGGAACCCAACTGTTTCATCATCTTCTGCATCAGCCGGTGATATTTCAGCAGTGCGCTAACCTCCGCAGTGCTCGTGCCCGAACCACGCGCTATTCTGCGTAACCGCGAGCCGCCGATGACCTTCGGATCGTTCAGCTCCTCCTCCGTCATCGAATCCATCATCACCTTGAATTGCCCCAATTTATCTTCCGTTATTTGGTACATCTCGTCATTGAGATCCACGCCCAAGCCGCCCAACGGCATCATCTGCATTATCTTTTTAAACGGCCCCATCTTCCGCACCGCTTCCAACTGCTTATACAAATCCTTCAACGTGAATTTACCCTTCAAAATGTCTGCATCTACGTCCTTCTCCTCTAAACTCTCCTCCGCCATCTCGATCAATGACTTGAGGTCGCCCATTCCGAGCAACTGGGAGATGAACCGATCAGATTCAAATTTCTCGATGTCCTCCACCTTCTCACCCGTGCCGATAAACGTGATACCGGAATTCGTCTCTGATACCGCAGAGAGTGCTCCACCACCTTTCGCAGTGCCGTCCATCTTCGTTATAATAATGCCCGTAATCCCAACGGCATCGTCAAAAGCCCGCGCCTGCACCGATGCTTGCTGCCCTATGCTCGCGTCCAGCACAAGAAACCGCTGCTCTGGTCTTATCAGCTCCTCTATCTCCCGTATCTCATCTATCATCTCTTCTTCCAGTGCATGCCGCCCCGCGGTGTCTATGATTTTAATATCGTACTTCTCAAACCCTCTCACGCCGGCATTTACAATGTCCGTCACGCCCTTACCCGCTGGCAGATCTGCACCATCATAAAAAGGAACGCCAATGCTATCGCACAATTGCCGTAGCTGATCGGATGCCGCCGGTCTGTACACGTCGGCACAGATAACCGCGGGTTTTAAGCCTTTCTTTTGAAAATACCGCGCAAGTTTCGCACACGACGATGTCTTCCCCGTGCCGTGCAGCCCGACCATCATTATCTTCTGCGACGCTAAAGGAACCTCAACACCCTTACCTATTATATTCATCAACTCCTCATAGACCACCTTAATCACGTGTTCGCGCGGATTTAACGTTAATTTCTCCTTCAGACTCCGCTCGCGTATGCGATTTGAAAGCTCCTTCACCAGTGCAATCTTAACATCCGCCTGAATCAATGCTCGCTGTATGTTCCGCACTAACTCCTCAACCGTCTGCTTGTCTATCCGCTTCGCCATTGCGATCTTCCGAATCGAATCTTTCAGCGAACTGCTTAACTTCCCCAACATCTCCTACTACACCTTAATCTCCTCTTCAATAGTATTCAATATTATGATCATCAACATAATTGCCTATACGTTCATCCCGATTCGTCCTTAACACTCGGACTCTCCAGCCACCGTTATCCCCATGTTTATCGTTACCTCTGCTATATCCTCGCAATACCTCGCTATTCGTCCCAGACTCTCCATAATAGAAAGAGCGTGTATCTTGTCGGTGGCGCGCCATTGTTCTGCCAGAATTCGCCCATTTATCTCCTCAACTTCCTCAGACAACTTATTTGCATCCTCTATCGCCTCGTTCGCCTTTACTATATTCATATTTGATAATGAAGCGAGAGTCTTCGTGAAGAGGTTTCCCGTACGAGTGCCGATCTCTTTTATGCTCTTGATCCCCACCGCGGGACTCATCATCATAGAATTCCTTGCTATGCTCTCGACGTGATCGCCCATCCGCTCCATGTTCTTCACGATGATCCGGTATCCCAGGCTATCTCGCTGCCTGCTCACCTCTATCTTCTTCGCAAGCTCGGGATCGCTTATCGCAGCCTTGAGCTGCCGAACGATGAGCAGATAAAACCTATCTATCTCGTTATCACGCTCTATAACATCCTTTGCACGGTTCTGATCGCCTTTTTCAAGCGCAGAAATCGCGTCTTCTAACATTGACATTATGATCTCGGACATGCTCTGTATAGCATCGTGAAGCGTAAAGTCCTCATATTTCAAGAAACTTTTGAGCACTATCTCCTTTGACGATTCACCAACAACCTCCATGCCGATCAGCCGCTTCCTCACTTCATCCTTTATCCTCTTTCTCTCCTCCGCTTCAAACCCGCCCGGCGATAACAGCTTTACGACATCATAGCCAACGAGGTAATGCGCGATGAGATACCTGAAGTTGCCCTCAAAGCTCTCTTTTTCCGAGAGCACGAGTTCAGCGTGTTTTATACGCTCTTCTTTCTCCCGCAACGGAGTCAAGACGAGCGAGTCGTCACCACGTTGAATTAACGAGAGTTCATCTCCCTGCTTTACGCCCGCCTCTCGTGCCCATTTTATCGGAAGCGAGATAGTAAAAGTTGAACCCCCAGTGAGTTGTATTTTCCTCTTCTCCTCTTTCATCCTCTTTCCTCTTTATATCTCTATATATATTTGGTAGTATTATATAAAAATACGGGTGTGGCATTGGATTTTTATAAAATCAAGTACATATCTTTTAATGGTAAGTATGGAACAAGAGGACTATATCCCAAGATACGAGTATGAGCGGTTAGAGAGCGATTATCGAAGGTTAAGAAGGAAATACGAGGAGACCGAAGCATATAAAGCGGATTTGGAGCGGCTTGTTTCAAAATCGCGGGCACCGCCATTAGACTGCGGATTCGTGGTCGAGAAACTTAATGACAGTGCTATTGTGAATTTAAACGGAGCTTTAAAAGCTTTACCTTTTGGGACGCTTACTGATGAAGAGATTGAGAAGCTACAAGAAGGGAAGTACGTTTTCATAGGACGCATCCCGGATAAGAATAACCCCAGTGGGTTTACCATCGGAATTACGAACGTATACGACCGGACAGTAGATTTAGAGGTTGGAGAGGTAGAGGAGCTGAGAAAGGAAGACGATGGAGATGGATGGATAGCTGAAGTATCCACGGGAAAGGGTCGTGGCAGGATATACAAAAGGCTCCGAGATAATGAGAAGGAAACGATAAAAGAGGGGATGAAGGTAGGACTCCTGCCTGGTACGCTGGATATAAGGGAAAGTTATAAGGCAAAGGAGTACTCACGCTATGAAGTCACAAAGAGTCCGGGAGTGAGTTTTAACAATATTGGTGGCTTGAAGGGGGTGAAGCAGGACTTGATAAAGAGCATTATTCTTCCGATGGTCAATCCGGATGATTACTCGAAGTATGGCGAAAGTTCACGAAGAATACTGATGTACGGCCCGCCGGGGTGTGGTAAAACGATGTGCGCGAAAGCTTTAGCATCCGCATTACCCAACTGTGAATTTGTAAAGGTGGGCGCCGGAGAGCTGTTCAGTATGTGGCTTGGTGAGTCGGAGAAGAATGTGCGGATGGTTTTCAAGGCTGCGAACGATAGATTAGAGGAAGGAGAGAACGACTATGGCGTAATCTTCTTCGATGAGATAGATGCTTTAGCGCAGGAAAGAGGCATGTACACGGGGTCGTCTGGTGCACCGGAACGAGTTACTGGACAGTTGCTGGACATTTTAGATGGCTTTTATGCCCTGCATCCACATCTCACTGTCATAGGTGCAACAAACCGGCTGCATCTTATAGATTCCGCATTCAGATCGCGATTTGACAAGATAATCGAAGTTTCAAAGCCAGATAGAGAAGCGGCATACTCAATTACCCGCATTTACGCGGAAAAAATTCCTCTCGACCGCTACCTGATAAAGGAGAAAGGAGGAGAAGAAGAAGCACGGGCATATCTGGCGAAAGAGCTTATCCGCTACATGTACAGCGATGCGCACGTTGAGACCGAAATAGGGCGGATAAAGCGAGAGGATACGATAACCGGGCGGTTCATCGCGCAGATATTTGGTTATGCACGGGATAAAGCGCTGGAGGAGAGGACAATGCTAATGATGGAGAAGGGAGTTATCCGCGACGATGCGCTGAAGAACGTGTGGGACAAGGAAGGATTTTCGGCGATATTGGACGTGGGAAAGAAGACAGGGGATTTGCTTAAGCGATATAAGAACACGGAAGAGATAGGTGTGAATATGAGGCACTTAAAAGAAGGATTTGATAAGTTCGTGCAGCGAAGAGCGGAAGAGATATTGGCGTCCGGATATGAAGAGGTGCCAGAGGAAGATACCGGAATGCATTTCTAATTTATTAGCTACCTCTGATATGAAAAATGGAAAGGAAGGATTTGTGCAGATGGCAAGGGCTCGAGCACGAATTTCGAGTGGGTCTAAGTTCAGAATCGCCCGGGTTGTACCGTTACGCGAGATTTTATCACGTGGACGAAGTAATTCACGCACTTGAGAATTACACGTTCTTTGACGGCTCGAAAGCGATCTGCTCGAAGCTGCGTAGAAGGAACGACGGCTTTTTGAGGAACGGATCGCGAATTTACATCTGCACCGGCGGGCATCTCGAGATCGCAACGCCTGAATGCCAAGACGCATTCGATGTGCTCAAGTATGACAAGGCAGCAGAGTTGTACATGCAGATAGGCGTGGAAAAAGCTAACGAACGGTACTGCGAGAAATTGAAGAAGAGAGAGAAGTCTTTAGCCCATATCCAATGCTGGAAAGCGAACGTGGAGATAGACAAACGGTACAGCAGGGGCACGCACGAGTCGTACACGGTGGAGCGTAAGAATTTTGTGGGCAGAGAGCATTTGCTCATCCCGTTTTTGGTGCTTCGTAAGATATTCTTTGGCGCAGGTGGCTATGTGGCGGATAAAGAAGGAATAAAATACGTACTATCGCCGAAAGCGATGGTATCCCGGCGTGTTTTTACCGAATCGCCTTCGCAATGGCCGATTCTATCCACGCGGGACGAGCCATTGAGTACACGAGATACGTATCGTGTGCACGTTACCTCAGGCGAAGGAGTTCGTTCGGAGGTCACACGGCTGCTCTGCAATGCTATTACGTCGTACGTAATAGACGCGATAGAGAGTGGTAAAATCACGCACGTGGAGGAGATCTGGAATCCGCTTCAGACATTTAAAGACATTTCCGCGAATACGGAAGGTGATTGGCGCATAAAGCTGACGAATGGGAGGACGGAATCCGCCATTGATTATCTTATGTGTTACTATTTCGAAGCGATAGAGGAGTTGTTTGAGGAGCGAGAAGTGTCCTACTGGGATAAATACGCTCTGGACACTTTTAAGAGGGTTTGTGCCAAGTTTGATCAGGGATTGATTGAAGATCCTTACGTTTTCCGTCGCATAGAATGGGTAATGAAGTTGTGGACGATAAAGAACGAGATAAACGATTTTGAATACAACTATATCCCGATAGGGAAGTTCGATTACCGGAGCATGTATATGATGGAAGAGCGGATAGAGAAGGACATAGCCGCATCTTTTGATTACACCAATCTCTGCGATTACGACTTATACGAGTGCGTTGCGGATAAGATAGGAGTGGAACGAATACTAACCGAAGAGGATATAGGAGAAGCGTTACTCTTTCCGCCGAAGAATTCAAGAGCCGAGTTACGGGTTAGGCTTGCATCTGAATTTGAGAATGCGACACTGAGCTGGAATAAGATAACGATAAACAAGGAGCCAAACGTGAAGATAGACGTGAGTAGACCGAGCAGTGATGAATACGCGCGGCTGTTCGAGCGTTATCCGGAACTCGCGAGAATGCCAAGTGCGGTAGTGGTGTTTTGCCGAGAGCGGAGCAGAGGAGGAGAAGGAGCACGACAGGTTCTCGTGCGATTGCTCGCAGAGGAGAATGATATAAGGGGCTGGGAGAATGAGATAAGCCGGGAAATAAGAGATAGAATCGTCAGAAACCCTTACCTGGATTACTTGTTGTATGCTAATAACAAAACGTTCCGGTTCGATGAACTGGATGGCTGGAATGAGGAATCGATACGGAAGAAAATAGAAGAGATACGTCGGGAAGAGAATAAGGAGTGGGAAGGGTAGAGTAGTCTATAAGGGCTATTTATAATAGATGGTATTTTGCATTGATCTTAACCAGAGTTAGATAAAGGCTAATAAAGGAGATGAGTAAGTGCCGAGGATAGGGACAGAGAATAAGATAAGAGGGATAGAGCAGGAATATCCCGTGAGTGCGAAAGCGAGCTTAAATCCTTCATTATTGGTTAATGCTGCGATTCGTGGTTTAAAAAGGAGCAGATTTTCAAGAGATGTGACCTGGGACATTATTACGGAGGTATCGCAAGAACTGCACGAATCGAAGATAACGTCTTCGTACGGCAATAACGGCTGTCGGATTTATAACGATATGGGACATCTTGAGATTGCAACACCCTCTTATAACAATCCGTTTGACGCGGTGGCATACGATAAAGCATCGGAGATCTACGCCTTTGTGGGCGCACGGGAGGCGAGTTTATCGTTAAAGAAGAAAGTAGTCATCCATAAGAATAATGTTGCCAATTTCTTTGCTTCTTCTCCTTCTTCTGAAAGTGCTGTGCGGACGGGAAAAGGGAGAAAGATAAAGACCAATACATACGCCACGCATGGGAATATAATCACAAAACGGGCAGCGTGCAAAGATTGGAGTCGTGTAGAGAAAACGCTAATACCGTGGGTCGTTACAAGAATATTATTTGCTGGATCCGGAGACGTCGTTTCCGGAGACGCCATTGGTAAAGAGGGCGTGAAGTTCGTTATTTCGCCACGAGCGATGTTTGTCGTGCAAAAATCTTCGCTTTCTACCACTACCGGGAGAGGCATCCTGAACACGAGGGATCAGCCCCATGCTGCGCATCGGTATTGGCGACTGCACGATATTCATTATGAAGCGCTTCGTTCCGAATACGCGATTTTCTTGCGTGATATTGCGCAAGCACTGGTAATACGTGCTTTTGAATTGGGATTTTTGGATGACGCCCCAGAGATAGACGACCCTGTAAGCGCATTCAAGAAACTATCGCTGGATACACAGGAATGCGAGTGGACGGTAAAATTAAAGAACGGAGAGACGACAGATGCGGTATCCATTTTACGGTTTTATTTAGATGCGATAGAGAAGATGCAGGAACATGAAGGTGAAGAGGTGGGTAAGTGGGATGAAATAGGGCTAAAATGTTTGAATAATCTAATAGAAGACTTAGAAGCTCGGCACCTGGAAAACTACGTGGACGGCATCGACTGGGTAACGAAATTGGCGTTGCTTGTGAATTACGAGCCAAGAACAGCCTCTGAAGGCCTGAGTGTCTGTAACCAATATGCATTGCTGGATGAGGGTGTGCGATATTATCTTGATGACGAAAAGAGAGGCATAAAAAGTGATTGCCTGTTCAATCCAAAGGATTCGTTAGCATTCGCGCGAAGCAAATTGCCGCACGTGGATTGGTCTTCGCTTCCTGAACGAGTGGGCTATGCGGTGGGTAACGCACCCGAGCAGACGAGGGATTTTTTTAAGGCTGAGCTGTTGAAACGATACGGCTCGCGTGTAAGAAACATTAGCTGGTCAACGCTGACGGTTGGCAACGCGAAAATAATGTTGGATGAGCCGTTTATGCTGAATAAGGAAGAGACGAGTGATGAAATGATGGATGGTGCAGACTTAGAGGAAATCTTAGCAGCAGCGAAAGGATTATACCCCGGAAAGGTGACTCTTTAAGATCCGAATGTTAGTTTTATTCATTAGCATGAAAAACGATAAATAAAAACAAGGATAATTTTAACTAACTAACGGTGCTTGCTTGCAAGGTAAAAGGGAGGATGAGATTAACATGAGTGTGGAGGTTTTTGAAGGGAGCATGGAGGGAGAAGAGGAAGAGGTCGAAGAGGAAGAAGAAGCGATAACTGAGGAGGATATAGAATACGGCGGTGAAGATAAGGCTGAAGAGATGTCAAGCCTCATGGAACGGTTGAAGAAGCGCGAGAAGAAGGAGAAAGCCGCCAGCCTTGTAAGTAAATTGAAAGGGAAGAAAAAGGCGAATAAGAAGATAATGCCGTATGAGATATATGCGACTTCGGGTGAATGAGTTAAGGGACGATTGAGAAGATTCAAGTTACCATTTTATCTTTTCTTTGGACTCGAAAGGCGGTAGCGCAGTTGATCGATCGAAATATGAGTGAAATGTTTTACCTAATACGTAAGTATACCGATACGTCAGGACAAGAACGCAGGTCTGCAGGATGTACGATCTCAATAGAGGCTGGAGCAGGAGAGAAAGGAGAGGGAGGTACTGACGAAATGATCGCAGCGTTAGCGTTGAAGAGAAAGGCAGCGGTCCTTACCAACGATGAGGAGTTGAGGACGAAATTGTCACAAGCGGGCATAGCAACGGTGTATTTGCGAGGCAGAAATAGATTGGAGGAAAGCTGTACGGTCTAAGATTCTATTGATTTATCACTATCACCGCCGAGAGCGCAGAGACCACAGAGTTTTTAGACGGTTTCACTCATTGCTTATTTAGGGGTTCTGATGCTTCTGTGTGCTCCGCGGTAAAACTCTGGTAAATATCTAAATCTAAAAATTGTGATTTGACTGGAAAGTTAGACTGTGCCGAGGAAAGCGAATAAAAGAGGATTTAGAATACATGATTCGTATTTTTTTATTTTTAAGCAGGTTAGTTAAATAGATTAACGTTTCGCATGTTAGCTACATTTATTGCGGCTTTTGGGTAGC
>DAOUYX010000180.1 GCA_030665925.1 Methanosarcinales archaeon
ACCATGCCTTCGTACCATGCGATGAACTCCTCACCATCTTCCTCTGTATTCAGGACGTATCTAAGTTTTCTCACTCCCTCTGTATACGTAGGTTGCGCGAAGAGATCTAAGCGAACAACCGTTATCTCTGGCTCAAGCATCGCTTCAATTTCTCCTGGGTGGTGCCAGCAATTCTGAATGACAATGTCTGGCTCAAGCTCGAATATCTTCTCATAGTCCATCTCGTCAAGAAAGCCAATCTTTGGCAACTCTTTTATCACCGGATGTGGTGGGGTCACTTGTCCTGTCATGTCCGCCACAGCAATTATTTTGTCTATTGCTCCAAGTGATATGATAGCTTCAGTTATCTCGGGGTGCATGGAGATCATCCTCTCCACCGGCTTGTTCACCGTCACGATTCTATCTGCGGAATCAACGAGCGTAAGCTTACTTTCCCGTCCAAGAATAATCAGCCCTATTTGCGTCATGTCTGCCACGCTTACTCTACCGTCATAATTCGCATCCGCTAAATCCGTTTCATCTTCTAACCTCAAGATCATTCTCGCTGTGAATGTTAAGTCACGCATGTCTATAATATCGTCTTCGTTTGCATTGCCGTAGATGTCCAGAGTTTCGTCTTCTGAAGCTGCGGCAATACCTGGTAAAGCCACAAAAAACAGCAAGCAGAACACGATTGCTATCTCCAACGATGCTAATGTTCTGTTTTTCATTTTTTCTTTCTTTTTTATCTCCTAATTTTTTATATTCCTTTTTTCCACCACATCACGGCACTCTTCAATTTGGTATCTCTCCGATAAACGCCATTCACGGCATTCTCTAACACGTAATTCCTGATTATTTCCTTAATTCTCGGCGTAATTTCTGTATAGAGGTCAAAAAGATACTCATAAAACCCTATCGCATCATTTACTGAGTTCTCAAAGGTATAACCAGAATCTGTGACTCCAACATTCGCATAAATCCCTTTGCTGTATAAAATGTTGTAGATGTAAATGTAGTCTATTCCAAAATCGTATTCTTTGTCCATAATCTTAGACCAGAGCTCAGAGACCAGATCATCTGTCAATCCTGCATGAAGAATCACACAGCAATATTTTCTTGATGCATCGTGTATTCTCATTAATTGCTTGCCAACATCCTCAAACTGCCACAGGACATCTGAAGTAATCACCAGGTCGAATCTCTCTCCGATTTCGGCATCATCAACCTCTTGCCATGTTTCATTTACCGTCTCAATATTCCCAATCCCCTCCGCAACTGCACTTTCTTCTAAGACTTTGATCATTCCTTTTGAAGGGTCTAACGCCGTTACTTTTTTAACAAGTTTTGCAAGAGGTATGGCAAGCGTTCCTGGACCTGCACCAATATCCAAAACCTCAAAATCGGGTTTTATGATACCTTTTATTGCTTCTATCCTTTGCTGTCCGTACTCATAACCATTTTTCTTTATCGCGTCTATATAATAATCTGCTCCTCTATCCCATATCTCTACTCCAACATCTTTGCGATATTTCGTTAGAACAGAATCCTTTCTTGCATCTATCCATAACTGTTCCCAATCTATTTCCATTTTGTTTCATTCACCTCTCATTTTTTATTTCCCTTTCATTCCTCTTCAATGACCTGCGGATATGCATCAGAGAAAAAATATAAGGATGGATAAAAAAACACCATCCTAACAAACTTTTATTATTTTTCATATTGCTCTTTTGGTTATTGTCTTGCTGCTCGATGCCATTTTGTTCAACTCGGTTCAGGATACACGAATACGCCGTGCTCACTCAGGTCGTAGTCATCAATACGCATGAACCTGGTCAGGTACTCCTGGTGGATTGCCTGCGGGTCCAGATCACTGAACAGGTCGGGGTGGAACCACTTGGCCCAGTATGCCATACCGACAAGAACCCTCGCACTGCCCATCAGAAACTGGTTCTCAAACAGGTAAACTTCCCCATTGGCTACCGCGTCGCTACCTTCAAACGCGGTCACACCCATAATCTCTTTCCTTAACGCCTTGGCTGCTGAGGGGTCATCTACCTCATAGCCGAAGACGTCTGGGTGATACGGGTCATATACTGACGCTATGATAACCCCGGGGTTCTGCTCCAGTAGCCACTCAGGGTCCACATTTTGTACCCATCCGCCGGGAGCGGGCAGGTCAGCAGCGATGTTTATCGCGCCAGTTACCTCAAACATGCGTTTGACGAAACCCATCTCGTTGGTGAAGGTGCAAAGCTGCTCGGGAGACGGTCCAGGTATCTTGAGGAACATTCGCGTTTTTTCCCCCTCGGAAAGCCCGGCTGTTTTCCCCCTGATGTCGTCCTCTACCCCGTCATACCAGTCAACGAACTCCCCAGCCTCTTCCACATTATCGAGGACGCTTCCAAGTAGTTTTACACTATTCGTCCATACTTCCGGGTCGTTGGGGTTACCAACGACAACAACCGTTATCTCCGGCTCCAGCTTGGCTACCATCTCTTCAACTCCCGGCATAGGTACGCTCATGGTCAAGAAGATGTCAGGGTGAGCTTCGAACACCACCTCAATGTTTAAATCATAGATGCTCGCGGGCCCGTCAATAAGCGGCAGCTCTTTTGCCCCGGGGAAGAGCACCTCGTCTCTTGCGTTGTAGTCGGCGGTAACTACCCTATCCCAGGCTCCCACTATTTTAATCATCTCGGCAATACCAACAGACGCGAAAGCTATCCTCTCTATCGGCGTGTTCACCGTCACGATCCTATCCTTGGAATCAACGAGTGTCAGCTTACTTTCCCGCCCGAGAATAATCAGCCCGATTTGCGTCATATCTGCCACGCTTATTCTACCGTCATAATTCGCATCTGCTAACTCAGTTTCATCTTCTAACCTCAAGATCATTCTCGCTGTGAATGTTAAGTCACGCATGTCTATGATGTCATCCTCGTTGGCATTGCCGTAGATGTCCAAAGTTTCGTCTTCGGAAGCTG